>NZ_JWIM01000024.1:0-49581 GCF_002896535.1 Mesotoga sp. B105.6.4
AATGGACATAGCAAGAAGACAGTTAGGAGCGATTACGGAGAAATAGAACTTGAGATACCAAGGGACAGAAAAGGTGAATTTGAGCCTGTTGTTGTGAAGAAACATCAGAGGGACATTTCAGGGATAGAGGATCAGATAATCTCCATGTATGCCAGGGGAATGACAGTAAGAGATATTCAGAGTCACATAGAGGATATCTACGGTTCTAGATTGTCTGCAGAGAGCATAAGCAGGATAACGGACAAGATACTGCCACTGGTCTCCGAATGGAGAAACAGGCCATTAGAATCTGCGTATGCGATAGTCTACATGGATGCCGTATTCTTCAAGGTAGTTGAGAGTAACCAGGTAAGGAAGAAAGCACTCTATATAGCCTTAGGAGTATCCCTAAATGGCCACAAAGACATTCTAGGTATGTGGATAAGCGAAACAGAAGGAGCAAGCTACTGGCTAAGCATTCTCAACGAATTGAAGAATCGTGGGGTTGAAGACGTAGCAATCTTCTCAATAGATGCATTAAGCGGAATGGAAGAAGCCATAGAGGCTGTATATCCATTCTCAGAGGTTCAGAAGTGCATAGTTCACCAGATAAGAAACACCATGAGATATGTAACCTGGAGGGATCGTAGACCTCTCGCACGCGATCTAAGGACAGTTTATCAGGCACCAACAAGAGAGGCAGGATGGAATGCATTGCTTGCATTAGAAGAGAAGTGGGGTGACAAATACCACTTGTCAATAAAAAGCTGGAAGGAAAACTGGGAATCTCTCTCAACCTTTTTTCAATATCCAGAGGAACTGAGAAGATTGGTTTATACAACTAATCCCATTGAATCAGTTAATAGACAACTGAGGAAGGTAACTAAGAACAAAGGAGTCTTTCCTACGGATACTTCTCTCTTAAAGATGGCTTATCTAGCAATAATAAATATAACAAAGAAATGGACAGTAAGAACCCTTGAATGGTCAAAGATACTAACTCAACTTGTGATAAAGTATGAAAGATTAGCTAAGTACATAAGCTGATTCTTAAACCCATTACAAAAAAGGGGTTTACACAAAAAAAGAGACAGAACCCAAGCATCTCTTTGATCTCACCTTGACCAACGAAGAAAGGATCCTTGCTCTGGAAGAACAGCTTTTCTCTTTGACGGCTGTCTGCTCTCGGTCTATAGAGAACATGAACACAATTCCAAGCAGAAACATTTACAGGCAGGTTTGCTGAGGTAGGATACTCTCTCTTCAGGTCATCCTCGTTCTCCTAGTCAGGACCCGGATTTTCCTTCTTCTTCGTTTTCTTGATTCGAAGTTTATAAGTTGAGCTGTAATTGCATTGTAGTTCTTATTCAATAGGAATAATGCTTGCTATGGTGTCACAAATACAATATAATATGTGCGATAAAAGGAGTGAGCCATATGGAAGAAATAACCACCAGGGAGAAAATTTCGAATTATATAAAGAAGAATCCAAAATCAAGGATTTACTCTATCTCTGATTTTTCCAAATTCGGCACTTATTCCAGTATTCGAAAAGCACTTTCACGCTTGGAAATGGAGGGAAGGTTAATCCGTGTTTCGAGGGGCTTCTATAAGCCCTCGGAATTCAATAAACTTATAAACGAGGAAGTTGCTTCAGATCCTGATCAGTTTGCGAGAGCCTATGCAAAGGCCCACGGGTGGAAAATCGCTCCTTGTAAGGAAGCGGCTTTGAATATGTTGGGTTTGTCGACTCAGGTACCAAATGTTTTTCAGTACGTAAGTGATGGCCCATTAAGAACGGTAACTCTGAATGATGGACGGAAAATCGAGTTCAGGCATAGAACTTGTCGTGAAATAAGCAAACTTAGTTACAAAGAAGCGGCTCTCCTTGAAGCACTTAAGACTTTGGGTAAGGAGCGCATTTCTCCTGATGTTAGGAGTAAGATCCTTCGAAGATTCAGTAAGAGAGAACTGGAAGCTTTAAGGAAGCGAGCTCGGAAGAGCAGGAAATGGGTTTATGAGGAAATCTGCAAATTGATTGAAAGGAGCGGGAATAGTGTATCGCATCGCTAACGAAACTAGCTCGAATTTGAGAGCCATTTTTGCGAATACTGCTTCCAGAAGGGGTATCAGCCCGGCTATTATAGAGAAGGACTTTTGGGTATGTTTCCTACTCGAGGTTCTCTTTCATCAAAGCAAGTATGCAAAGCACTTTGCCTTTAAGGGAGGAACGTCTCTTTCAAAAGTATATAAAGCAATAGAACGTTTTTCTGAGGATATCGACCTGATAGTTGATTGGAGGCTTCTAGGATATTCGTTAACGGAGCCATGGGAATCAAGATCTAGAACGAAGCAAACAAGTTTTAATCAGGAAGCAGCTTTGAGAACTGAACAGTTTCTCGCTACCGAGTTCATTCCACATCTAGAAAAATCATTGAGTTCGTTTATCAAAGATTTCGACTTGTATCTCGATCCAGATGATTCTCAGACCGTTCTTTTTAGATATCCGCAAATATTCACTGACCAGAGTTTACTCCAGGAAATTAGGTTGGAGATCGGCCCCTTGGCCGCGTGGTCTCCATCTGCTGAGAAGCCCATTATTCCCTATGCCGCCGAGGAATTTCCTGAAGTGTTTCGAATGCCAAGTACGCTCATAACGACAGTCGAGGCAAAACGAACCTTCTGGGAGAAGGCGACCATACTCCACCGTGAAGCTAACAGGAAGAACGGAACGTTGCCGCTTAGGTATTCAAGGCATTACTATGATCTTCATATGTTGTGCAACACCCCAATAAAACGCGATGCTCTTGAGGACATCGAATTGCTTCGTAAGGTTGCGGCATTCAAGGACAAATTCTTTCATTGCGCATGGGCAAAATACGAAGAAGCACTACCCTCAACGTTGCGGTTAGTGCCATCCGACAATGTTGTAAAGAAACTAAGAGAAGACTTCAAAAACATGAAAGCAATGATATTTGGTGCGATTCCCACTTTTGACCAAATTCTCGCTACGCTCAAAGAGCTGGAGCATGAGATGAGAAGAATCAGTTATTGAGCAAAACGACGCAAGGCTGGCTTAGGCAGGAAGTGATGCGCCGAAAGATCGCCGGCGGAAGTGATGCTGGGAAGTACATCCCAGGAAGTGATGCTCGCTGGCGCGAGGAAGTGATGCTGGCGCTTACGCGCCAGGAAGCAACAAAGCCTGCTTTTCGCTCAGCGCTGATGAACACTACGTTGAAGGTCAACGGTCCACCGTCCTCCGACAAGAATGAAAAGAGTTGAGGAGCCGTGTCTACGATTTTGCTTCTCACAGCGTAGAGCGGGTTTTCAGAACGAGACAGTGGCCCAGCTGGAGATTTCTGCTTAGTTCGGCTATTTGAAAGATAATCAACTGGACGAAATCGAAGAAAAAGCTGAAAGAATAAACCGAATGCTCTGGAAACTCTCTAAGTCTCTCGAAAAATCGGAGGACCGATAACGGCGACGGAGGACCGCTCTTCCAGCGTTCAGCGGCTCTCAGGGCGAGATTTCGATCAGTTGCATATCGGGATGACTGTCTTTTGTTACTTCACGTCATCCTGGCGTGCTACTGGCCAGGATCTCGATCTTTGGAGCGTTTTAAGACCAGATCCCGATCAGTTGCATATCGGGATGACTGTCTTTTCTTACTTCACGTCATCCTGGCGTGCTACTGGCCAGGATCTCGATCTTTGGAGTGTTTTCATGACCAGATCCCGATCAGTTGCATATCGGGATGACTATCTTTTGTTACTTCACGTCATCCTGGCGTGCTACTGGCCAGGATCTCGATCTTTGGAGCGTTTTAAGACCAGATCCCGATCAGTTGCATATCGGGATGACTGTCTTTTCTTACTTCACGTCATCCTGGCGATGTTCTGGCCAGGATCTTGTTCTTGAACTAAGAACGATAAAACGAGAAGACGCTTTGAGTCTGAGATGAAGCTTGGCGCTAAGAGCGGTTGTTGGTGATACGTGGTTGGTGGTCTGCCAAGAACAAAGAGCTAAAGTTCCTATCAAGTAAAGAATAGCGAAATCCGGTCTGTCAAAACCAACTCAGTTCGTCGGCCTGACAGTTTCTTGGTAAGGGTATGCCATGCTCTACATAAGACCTTGACCAAGAACAAAGAACAGATCCTCTCTTTGGAACGAAGAACAGATCTTTCCTCTTGAACGGTCAACGGAAAACCCCTCTTCCCAACGATCAGCGGTGCCATGAACAGGATACCCCAAACAGGAGCATTTTGGGGCAGGCTAAGTGAGTGGATCTTGCGCGGGCTCTAGGGAATGACAGTTTGGGTCATTAGCGGGTCTGCATCTTATTTTCTTTATCGGGAACCACTATAGATCTCTTCCCAAAGGTCACGAAGCTCCGGATTCATTTTCTTGATCAGTCTTAGTTTCCATTCTTTTTTCCAGCTCTTCAGTTGTTTTTCCCTTCTGATAGCTTCTTTGATTGTCTCATGGTACTCATAGTAGACAACGATTACGCAATTGTACTTGTCAGTAAAACCTTCTACGATTCTGCTCTTGTGTTCAAACACCCTTCGAAGAAGATTGTTAGTTACACCAACGTAGAACAAAGTTCTGGAAGGATTTGTCATTATGTAAACAAACCCTGAGTTCATTACATCACCTCATACGAATAAGAAGATGAGTGTTTTTATGATAGCACTGTGATTGCCTTTTGATGAGTGCACGTGAAGAAAAAGAGCGAGATCCCGTGCAGGTACCCTGAACAGGTGCACATCAGGGCGGGCTCTACGGGATGACCCTGAACAGAACATTTTCATGGCAGGCTTCATTGGGGCAGGCTCTACGGGATGACTGTCTTTTCTTACTTCACGTCATCCTGGCGATGTTCTGGCCAGGATCTTGTTCTTGAACTAAGAACGATAAATCGAGAAGACGCTTTGAGTCTGAGATGAAGCTTCGCTGCGAGAAGAAGCAAATTCGAGACACCGAAGAGTAAGGAGAAAAAGCAGATCCTGTGCTGAATCCCTTAACAAGAGACCCCAAGCAGGAGTTCTGAACAGAAAACCCTGAACAGAACATTTTCATGGCAGGCTTCATTGGGGCAGGCTCTACGGGATGATGACCATTAGTGGTCGGGATAGAATAGCAACTCATTTCTGAACTTGTTTCAGCATCTAGTTCCTTCGATGACCGTCAACGGAGGAATCTTCATTGATTGGATCGAAGCCAATATCCTGAAAGGAGCACGTTCATGAGGGGGTTAAGTGATTCTTCGATTATTGTGGTAGTGAACGGTCGTTCGCCCTCCTAATGTCAAATACGACTATTCCTCGACTAGAAATTGAAGCAAGTTTTTCTTTGTCATTTGAAGATGGTCGGCGATTTCCGTGAGTATGGCGTTCAAAGTACCTGGCTTCAGCAGACTGTGTCTAGGTATAGTTATATGATGCTCACCTTTCTCTTTTGTAGTCAGCCTGACATGGCTGCCGCTTTGGCGTGTGACTTCGTAACCTAACTTGGAGAGAACTTTGCACAGTTCTTCACCGCCGATATCCCTCGGGAGTCTCAAAGCGCAATTACCTCTTCTTTGACGAAATGCAGCCTGATTATTCTCGGGAGGTCATTTTCATCGAAATGACATCTGATGGCATCTCTGATTTTCTCCCTGAGTTCTTCAAGAGTCTCCGCTTCAGTAACTATTGACTGGCCCAAAGCTCGCGCAATGAACCCCGAAACAGAATCCTCTTCAACCAGAAAGATTATCTCGCTATTCACCTTTTACCTCCACCTTTTCTTCAGAAACCGCTCACTGTTTAAGAATCACTTAGTCAAGTTATCGGTCCCGCAATACTTCGGATGAATCATTTCGATTCGTATGAGCTCACAACCAATCAGAAGAATTATACCATCATCGAGAAGTGATGCAGCTGACGCAGGAAGCCTCTCAAGTCAACCGTCAACGGTCCACCGTCCTCCGACAAGAATGAAAGGAGTTGAGGAGCCGTGTCTACGGTTTTGCTTCTCACAGCGTAGAGCAAGTTTTCTGCTCTTAAGCGTTCAGCGGCTCTCAGGGCGAGATCCCGTGCAGGTACCCTGAACAGGTGCACATCAGGGCAGGCTCTGCGGGATGACTGTCCTTTCTTGCTTCACGTCATCCTGGCAATGTTCTGGCCAGGATCTCGTTCTTTGAAACAGTTGCAAGTGACAAGTTGCAAGTTGAATAAGAAAGGTTATCCGTTATCGGTTCACCGTTCGCCGAGGATAATCGGTTCTTCGTTCCAGAGCAAGTATCTGTTCTTCGTTCTTGGGCAATCGACGACGAGGCGGATCAGAGGTAAGGGGAATGAGGCTAGAGGTAAGAAGATCAAGATCTCTTCGCTCTTCCGACCTCTTGCCTCTGACGTCAAGCTCTTCCCAAGGACGGGTCCATGATCTGGGACGAGTCACGAAGGACGGTTCTCCACAGCGCTCAGCGGGTTCTTGTTCTTAAGCGTTCAGCGGCTCTCAGGGCGGGCTCTACGGGATGAAGGTGCGGGGGTAGCGTTATGAACCTATTGGAAAAATGTGGTCGTTATAGGTCTTTCCTCAGGGGAGCGATCCCCGGTGCAAAAATGGCTGTTTCCTTAGTATAATATGCTATGGAAGGAGGAATCGATGCCAACAATAAGCATGTTCTACGGAATAATTGTGAGGATGTACTGTTCTCCTAATGAGCACAATCCTCCTCATATACACGTTTACTATCAGGAACACAGTTCTACCGTCTCAATTCCTGATGGAGAACTTCTAAGTGGCGAGATTCCCGCAAAGAAGCTTCGATTAGTTCAGGCGTGGATTGAGCTTCATTCCGATGAGCTAATCGCTAACTGGAAACTTGTGACAGACGGCGAACTTCCCTTCAAGATAGAGCCACTAAGATGATGGAGGTATTGACATGAGTATTGGAGTGAAGTCGATAAAGAGCTGTAAACCTTATCAGCTAATACTTGAGTTCAGTAATGGGGAAGAGAGAGCGATAGATCTGGAGGGAATACTGAACATAGGAAAATTCTCGGAGCTACGAGACCCGAAAGTCTTCTGCTCAGCTCGAATTAGCTTTGATACAATTGAATGGTCCAATGGACTGGACATCTGCCCAGAGTATCTCTTTGATCATTCAAGCCCTATAGCAGTACCCCGTTGAGAAAACGGAATTCTCTGAGTAGTTCAATTTGGTTTCTCGCTCGCGAGAGAGCCGTTCATTAGACGCTGCGCGTCCAAGTTCTTCGCAAAGAGAGAAGTTCATTGTTCTGGTGCTTTGCACCTAGGTTCTTCGTTCCGACACTTCGTGTCCAGGTTCTTGGTCTCCTAGGCGTAAGGGAAAAAAAGACGTAAGAGGCCAGAGGTAAGAAGAGCAATTAGATCTTGCCTTTCTGACCTCTAGCCTCAAACCTCTTACATCGTACGCAGCTCAAGACGGTCGAGATTAGATCCCGTGCAGGTGCCCTGAACAGGAGCATTTCAGGGCAGGCTCTACGGGATGACATCGCAGGGGTCTTGAACAGGAGACACAACAAAAGCCGCAAACAGGTGCCCTAAAAAGAAGACCCTGAACAGGGACTTTTCAGGGCAGGATAAGTGAGTGGATTCCGGGGAAGGTTCTACGGGGATGACAGTCTTTTCTTGCATTCTGTCATTCTGACGAAGGTCCTGGTCAGAATCTCTCGGTCTCAGGATCGGATGGAGGGATTGCTATTACTCAATGAAGATTCAGTCTATCAGATTTTTTTAGAAGGTCGCCGATTGTCTTCACTGTTTCGACCACATCGTTGAACTGAATGTTTTTGGCATAGCTGTTTTCATTTTGATAATTCTTCCAGAGCCTTTTCTGGTATTCTGATTCCTTGAGTTCGGAGACAATGCTTTCATAATCAACAATTGTATTGGACGATCCTCGCCTAAGCGCAGTGTTTTCGATTGCTTTTCTTAGAATAGCTAAAGAGATTTGGTCTTTCTTCAGTCTGAAAAGAGTGTGAATGTCGTACAAATCTCTGGGACGAGAACTCAACACAGTTCTTCTTAAAATGGTCTCGTATTTCTCGGCGAGTATCGTTTCAAGTGTGTATGCTTTTATGATGATTTTCTCTTTTCCGAAGATTGAGCGATACTGGTAGTCGATTTCTCCGGGAGTTATTGCATCTCCGGTTGTCATGTCGATTCTCATCGGAACTCTGATTCTGTCGCATCTAGCTTCTAGTGAAACACGGAAGTTGTTGTATTCGTCTTCCTCGCGGATTGGCACTATTCGCTCGAATGTGAAACTAACTTCGTCATCAAGGGCTGTGTCAATTATTTCGGTCACAACCCTTTTTAGCGTGCCTTCATTCATTGCAAGGTTCTTGACTGTGGTATCCATATCTATTGTGGTTCTCTGTCCTATACCAATCATGGAAGCAATCAAGAGGCCTCCTTTCAATATGAATGACTCTCTGTAAAAGGATCTAGCCAATCTCTCAATAAACCTTTCGAACATGAACATGTGAAGTATCTCTCCCGCATTCAACCCTTTCTCTGAGGCGCTTTTTCGAATCTCGTTTTTCAACTTTTCAGCGTTCATCACAGTAGAACCTCCGTGTAGGTATGCAAGAGATCTTCAACTCCAAAAACGCGTGAGTATTTTGACAATTTCCCAAGATCTTGCCTGCCCCTGAAATACGCTTTCAAGGCACTTGAGATGATCTGAATATCAAACTTGTCCTTCTCTTTTAGCAGATCGCAGATTGTCCTTTCGGAATCGTAAGACCTTACAGTGTTTCCAAAAGGCGATTTAACACTTGCCAGACCCATATTAAAAAGTGAGCGTTTTATGTAATGGAAGACCAGATCATCGTACTCTCTCGAAAGATAGGTTACGTTCGAACCCTGAGATACTGTTATATGGTATTGGGATGGCGCCCGGTCTGAAAGTCCCAATAGATAAAGGGAGGTTGTGTGCGAAAAGATACAGGATTTGCACCTCATCTGGAGTATCTTGTAGTCATCTGTTATACTTCCTGATAAAACGTATCTTCCTCGCGAGACTCTCTCAACCTCTCCCAACTCAAGAAGTCGTCTTAACTTTTCCTTTCTAATTCCCTCCGCAACAACATCGCCGGTTTCAATGAAACCATTGTTTTCGGCAGCGATCTGTTTGATCTTCTCTAAGTCATCCATCGTTTCACCTTCTGTACGTGCGTTCTTTAATTGTATCATATTAAAGCATGTTAGTACACCTTGATATTACGCGAGAACAAAAGGCTGGCTTAGGCAGGAAGGGATGCCACCTTCGGTGGGACGCATTGCACTGAGGAGCATCAGTGGACGCAATGCCGGCAAAGACCGTGCCGGGACGCAAGGCTGGCGAAGATCACGCCAGGTCGCAATGCCCAGAGAAGCATCTGGGGACGCAAGGCCCGCTTCGCGGGGAAAGAGCCGCTGAAGACTGGACGCTGGGTAGAGCATGGACCCGCTGGCAAAGATCAAAGAGCCGCTTGTAGGGGCGAACGGCTGTTCGCCCTCCTAATGAACTGATAACTTGGACGAAGAGGTTTTCAGATTATTAAGGTATCGGTGAAGACATGGAGCAACTCAGATGGTTATGCAGTGGCATGTTCTTTCATCAGAAAATTCGTTGATCTCTCTGCGTGTGTGCGACTTGGACAACGGTCAACCGTCAACGGTCCACCGTCCTCCGAGAAGAGCATATTTTGTTGAAAGGCGCAATGCGCCGAGGAGCATCTGGGGACGCATGGCTGGCTTCGGCGGGAAGTGATGCCACCTTCGGTGGGACGCATTGCACTGTGGAGCATCAGTGGACGCAATGCCGGCTAAGAACATGCCGGGACGCAAGGCTGGCGAAGATCACGCCAGGTCGCAATGCCCAGAGAAGCATCTGGGGACGCAAGGCCCGCTTCGCGGGGAAGGAAAACTAGCCAGTCACCTTCGGTGGCCAGTTCCGGCTGCGCCGGCCAAACGTAGACAATTGAGAAAGAGAACATCGAGAGGTTCGCTGCGCTCACGAGAGAAGAGAGAGAGCCAGTCACTGGTGAAATGAGACGCAATGCCGGCGAAGACAGTGCCGGGACGCAAGGCTGCCTTCGGCAGGAAGTGATGCTGGCGCTTTCGCGCCAGGAAGCTGAAGAACATAAGAAAATGAACACAACGAGAATACTTGAAGCGAGGATTTCCAGATGATATATTATCCTCAGTTTATTTTGAAGAGGATACTTGATGGAGATCGAAAGGCTTAATATCTGGAAGCTTGGTGTTGGGCTTGCAAAGGATGTCATATTCTCACAGAGAGATTTCCTAAGATTGTTGCCCTGACAGTTTTCTTGTCATTCAGAAATTCGGAAGCGTTCTTGATTTCCTTACAGAAATCGAAAATAAGATCGATTTCAGCTATTATGTCATTTAGATAATCTGAGTATACGCGCTTCAAATTTCAATGGCCTCTCTTAGAATATGTTCTCCGATTAAAGGTTTTAAAGTGCTTTCGTCAACAAGATCTATCTTGACTGACAAGAGGCTCGACAGTTCATTTCTGAGGTCGATGTAATCAATCAGCGTTAGGTTCGCATTCTCTTCAAAGCGAACAAGAAGATCTAGATCGCTTTCTTTGTTCTGCTCACCACGGGCATAAGAACCGAAGACTCTCAGCGATTCGATTTGATAGCGCAATCTGAAGTAAGGCATTTCGTCTTTCAGTACGCTTAGAATCTTATCAAGACTCTGCATCAGTTCTCACCTCATAAAAATTATATCATTGCATGTCATGGCCCAGAAGTGGAGAGGAAATTGCAGATGAATAAGGACTCCATTTTTGCATTATGGTAATGACGTTCTTCGTTGCAGAACTAGCAGCTTTGTTCTTCGTTCTTGGCAAAGAGCGTGAAAGAAAAGAGAGAGGGGAGAATGATGAGAAGTATGAGATTCTGTGCAAAGGCAAATCAGAGGTAAGGGGAATGAGGCTAGAGGTAAGAAGATCAAGATCTCTTCGCTCTTCCGACCTCTTGCCTCTGACCTCAAGCTCTTCCCAACCCAAGGACGGGTCCATGATCTGGGACGAGTCACGAAGGACGGTTCTCCACAGCGACCAGCGGGTTCACCGTTCTTAAGCGATCAGCGGAACTTCTGGCGTAGAGCGGCCTTTTCGGTGAACGGGTACTTGTTCTTGGACGGCTTACGGAGGAGGACTGTTCTCTTCAAATCGTCCGGCGTTGTATGACGAGATTCCAATGAGGATCACGCCTTTTCCCAAAACACGAAAACGAACATTCACAACAGGTAGAGCGCTAATTTGCTGCAGGATGAGACTGAGATCGCGAAACTATAGTCACCTCTCTAAGGAATAGCAGCTAGCATTTTTCAAGTGAAATAGTTTATGAGGTACTAACAACTCGTATGTGATATACTGAGGTTATGAAGAGGAATATGAGTTTCTCAGATATCGAAGTTGCTTTGAAGGCTTTGCATTCTCAGATAAAGAGGATTGGTAAGAAAGTCGGTCTGGTTGTTTGTGGTGGCACCGCGCTGAACGCTCTTGGTTTAGTCCAGAGGACAACGGCTGATATTGATGTGGTTGGTTTCGCAGAGAAGTCGAGGATCAGATTGTCGTAAGTAAGGCCGAATTCCCGGTTTGGCTTCTAGACGCTGCCGGAAAAGTGGCCAGGGATCTGGGGCTTCCCAGAGACTGGATAAACGACGGACCGGCATCACTCGTAGAACTCGGTTTGCCTGAAGGATTTTCGAAGCGACTAACCAAGGTTCAAATTGGAAGCTCACTTTCTGTATATTATATTTCGCGAATAGATCAGATTCACTTTAAGTTGTACGCTTCAGCTGACCGAGGCGGCTATCACGTAGATGATCTGATGAAGTTAGAACCAACGGAAAGTGAGATTGTGGAGGCAGCAAAATGGACAATGACTCATGATGTCTCGCCGGCTTTTAGAGTAATCTTGATCGATCTTTTGCGGAGGCTTGGTTTTGATGATGCATCCAAAGAGCTTTAAGAGATTGATTATAGATAATGCAGTAGGGATATTGTGGAGCCAGTGGGCAAATCTTGGTGCTTGGTCGAGAGCCGAGCAAACGATGAAATGTTTTAGTGATCCGGAGAGCGCTATTGCCTTTTCCAGTTATTTATGTAAACACGAAAAGCGTCTACAAAAAATCTCCCTGGACTGGAGCGTAGTAAACCTCAAATATATCAATCATTCTCGCTTGAAAAGACTTCGGAAAGTTGTTACCGATCGTATTGAACTACCGGTTGATGTTTGTGAAGTGCACGCTGCAACTACTTCCAGCAAGTACATCACCGAGCCCGACGCAAGAGACATAACGAACTTGCTTATTCGACTGAGACTAATATTCGGATCTACTACCAGAGCCGAGGTGATATTCCATTTACTGACTAGGGGAAGCGCAAACTCGAATCAAATAGCGAGCCATCGCTTTCTCAATCAGAAGGCAGTACTTCTAGAACTAGAGAAGCTAGCTAAGGCCGGCGTTTTGGTAGAGAAAAGGTCGGCAAGAGAGAGACTGTTTTCCGTCCAAGAAGACTTCGCGAGACTTTTCAAATTTGAAATTCAGCCGATTAGTTCTCCATGGTTTCTTCTTGCTTCGCACTTGATTCTGGAAGAATGTCTCAGAGATGACTTAATTGAGGATGAGTATCTGGTCCTCTCTGCATTCATGGATCACAAAAGAAGATTGTCTGAATATCTGCAGAGAGCCGGTAGTTGTAAATTGCCTATTTCAGGATCCACAGCCTACGAGTTATATGAGAGTGTTACTGAGTACTACACATGTCTTTGCACACTCTTGTAGGAATGAGGCTGCTCAGCAGAGCGCATTGCCGGCGAAGACCGTGCCGGGACGCAAGGCTGCCTTCGGCAGGAAGCCACTCAGGTCAACTATTTCTTCTGCTTGCAACTGACAACATAAAACTTGGAACTGCTTCTCTTTCTGGTGGACGGCGGACCGTTGACGGGCAACGTTGTTTTGAACAGCGTACAGCGGCTCTTACATTCGAGATCCCGATCAGTTTCATATCGGGATGACAGTCCTTCACGTCATTCTGAAGTGCTCCTGTTCAGGATCTGGGCTTGGGTCTCAGCGAAGGACGGGTCCATGATCTGGGACGAGTCACGAAGGACGGTTCTCCACAGCGTTCAGCGGGTTCACCGCTTTTAAGCGTTCAGCGACCTCTCTCTCGCCAACAACGGACAACTATTTCTTCTGCTTGCAACTGACAACGTGGAACTTGGATCTGCTTCTTTCCGATGGACGGTGGACCGTTGACCGACAACGTTGTCTTCGCCAGTGTACAGTGGGTCCTTGTTCTTAAGCGCACAGCGGGTCTCAGGGCGAGATCCCGTGCAAGTTCATCACGGGATGACTGTCTTTTCTTACCTCACGTCATCCTGAAGTGCTCCTGTTCAGGATCTGGGCTGTGGGTCTTGACGAATGACGGGTTACCAATAACCAACAACAGACAACTATTTCTTCTGCTTGCAACTGACAACATGGAACCTGGAACTGCTTCTTTCCGGTGGACGGTGGACCGTTGACGGGCAACGTTGTTTTGAACAGCGTACAGCGGCTCTTACATTCGAGATCCCGATCAGTTTCATATCGGGATGACAGTCCTTCACGTCATCCTGAAGTGCTCCTGTTCAGGATCTGGGCTTGGGTCTCAGCGAAGGACGGGTCCATGATCTGGGACGAGTCACGAAGGACGGTTCTCCACAGCGCTCAGCGGGTTCTCCGCTTTTAAGCGTACAGCGGAACTTCTAGCGCACATCATTTGGAGATGTGATGTTGATTTTGATCTCCGGTATCGCAACTCTGACTTCTTCAGAGAGGAACTTATACTTTTGGTTCGTATTGTATAATTTACCCAATAGGAATTATACTTTTGTACAATTTGGAGGTTTGGATGAGACCAGAAGATTTTTCAGCTGACTCTCCGGGAAGGGTTCAGAAGGTTTTAGGTTCCGGTTTTTCCTACTGGGCGTTTATTCCCGATCCGTTGCCGCCGAAGCTTGATTATGTAGATAGTCTTGTTGTTGCACTGGGGGAAGCTAATCGAGCAATGGGCGAATTCTCTGGATTGCTTGCGGGAAGTCCAGGCGCGAAATTGCTTACCCGCCCCCTATTGCGAAAAGAGGCAGTATCATCGTCTCAGATCGAGGGGACCACTTCAGAGATAACCGATCTTTACCTTTTCGAAGCCTCGGATGAGAGCTCAGGTTTGCCGGAGGACGTCAGGGAGGTTTCAAATTATCTGAAGGCTCTTGAATACGGTCTAGACAGGATCAAGTCTCTGCCTGTCTCGACAAGGCTCTTCAGAGAGCTTCACGCCATTCTAATGAAGGACGTCAGAGGCGGGCATGCGTACCCGGGAGAGCTTAGAAAGACACAAAATTGGATAGGTAAGCCAGGATGCACGTTGAATGAAGCTGACTTCGTTCCCCCGCCTCCTGAAGAGTTGAATCGCTGCCTTTCAGATTTGGAAGTCTTTATCAACTCTGACTCGAAAATACCGCTTCTTGTGAAGCTGGCACTTGTCCATTACCAGTTTGAGGCAATCCATCCCTTCGTCGATGGCAATGGTAGGGTTGGGAGACTGCTGATCGCACTCCTGAAAACTTCATGGGGCATGTTGGATCAACCCGGGCTATACCTGAGCGGGTATTTCGAAGCAAACCGACTGGAGTACTATTCGAGGCTGAGAAGCGTCAGTTTCGACGGTGAGTGGAATGCATGGGTACTATTCTTCACTGAGGCCGTGCTAGAGCAGTCAAACTTTGGGAAGCGGAAACTTCGAGAAATGATGAATCTGAGGAACGATTGGATACAACGCGTGAGATCTCTTTCGTCCTCATTGCCTCTGACTCTCATTGATCACTTATTTGAAAAACCAATTCTAACGATTCCACAGGCGAGTGAAAAGCTTGGTGTAACGTACGTTAGCGCGAGAAGGGCTATTGAGGCTCTGTGCAAAAATGGGATATTGACTCCGCAAGATGGAAGCAAGTACGCAAAGAAATTCATCGCTTCAGAATTATTGGAGATGATTAAGTGATGCTGCTTCGAAGGAAGCCTCTCAGGTCAACCGTCAACGGTTCATCGTTCTTCGAGAAGATCAATCGACGAGAAAGAGCGTTGTGGAGAGTTTCGCTGCGCTCACGAGAGAAGAGAGTGAGCCAGTCATTGGTGAAATGAGACGCAGTGCGTGCGAAGATCGTGCCGGGACGCAAGGCTAACAAGGATCATGCCAGGTCGCATTGCCCGAAAGAGCATCCGGGGACGCAAGGCTGCCTTCGGCAGGAAGCGATCTGAAAGCCAGTCAGGCTCCACCTGGCCAGTCTTTGCTTCGCAAAGGCCAGTCTCGCCTTCGGCGAGGCCAGTTTCGCTTCGCGGGCAAACATAGACAATCGAGAAAGAGAACATCGAGAGGTTCGCTTCGCTCACGAGAGAAGAGTGAGAGAGAAAAAACCAGTCAGGTTGGAATTACGCCGTCACAAGAACCTCTTTGATCTCACCTTGACTAAGAACAGAGAACAGATCATTCCTCTAGAGCGAAGAACACTGTTTTCTCTTTGGCGGCTGCCTGCTCTTCTCGGATGACGGCGGACCGTTGACGGGCAACGTTGTCTTCGTCAGCGACCAGCGGGTTCTCCACTTTTAAGCGTTCAGCGACCAGCGAAAAGCGGCTCTTCCAGCGATCAGCGGTTCTTCTGCCTAACGAAGTCGGCCTCGCCTCATGTCGCTGGAGTGGCGCGCTTGTTCTTGCGGCAAATTTCGATCTTTCAAACGCTGAGGTTAGATCGATTCTTCAGCAAACGGCAGAGAATCTGGGGCTAAAACAGGAACATTTGGGATACGGGCTGGTCAGGGTCGATCTCGCGGTTCAAGCGGCCTCTAGAAGTGTTCCTACCGATCCGGACCCAGATCCCAAACCCGATACTATAACGGTGTCAAGTATAAGTTATTCATTGAACAGAAATGCCAAGCATATGTATGTTTCGGTTCAGCTGGAGCCGATCGTTGTCGGAGCAAGTGTTTCTGTAGCGGTGTATCTCAACGGAGGAATCTTGCCATACTACACTGGAACAATCACTACAAACACGGCGGGTGTTGCCAAATTTACCGTTGTCAATACGCCGTCGGGGACTTATACGACCGTGGTAACTGATGTCACAGCTGTTGGGTACACTTGGGACAGTAAATTTCCGGATAAAAGTTATTTTAAGTAGCCAGTTCCACTACCTGAAGTATTACCTACGTATGAACATCAAAGTGCTTGTTTTTCGGCAAGCACTTTTTTTGTTTTTAATTCATTTGGTTCTCCGATCCGTTTGGAGAGTGATGGTTGGAATTCTTTTTTCCAGATGCTTAATGATGTACACTTTAATGGGAGATGTTGTTCTTACAGTCTTGTTCCGGAATTATCTCCCTTATAAAGTAACTTGACCTCGAGTGATTGGAGTTGTCATTTTGGAAAGGCGCGTTCTCCATGTTGTTTTCAGGCCGAGTCATCTAGCAGTTTCAAGAGCAATAGCGGATACCATTTCCGGAAAGCATTTACTTGTTGCATCTACCGAGTTTGATTTTGACTGCTATTCTTCTCATGAGCTTGATTCTAAGTTGTTCACTAAGATCATTAAGATTGAGAAACCAGATTTTCGTACTAGAAAACTGTATGATTACGGAGAAAGGATGAAGATTCAAAAAGTCAAAGAGTCGATTTTCTTGCTCAATAGAGAAGTCAGGACTTTCAATCCCGAATTTGTAGTAATATATAGCGATGAACACATCCTCTCAAGAATTGTGTTAGCTGACAAGAACTCGAAGTACATACTTATTGAAGATGGAATGGTTGCCTACAAGAAGACATCTCTGATGTCAAGATTAAGGAGAAAGCTTAGAGAAAACACCAGAGATTTCTTCTGGAAGACGGCTACAGGTTTTAAGATATCGCCTTGGGAGGGTTACGGGAGAACTGATTTTGTCGATTTGTTTGTGAAGTCATTCAATTCCAATCTCGATAATTCGAAGGTAAGAAAGGTGAAGGTACTTGGTTACCCATGTTTCATCGCTTCCTTAGGATTTCGCATAACAGATTTTCAGTTCCGATCAAAGTCGGAAAGAGCTTTATTCTTCATTGGACAAGGCCTGCAGGGCACTAATAGCTATCCCGATCATGAGTTCTATTCATTACTTGCAAAGTTGAGAGATGGTCTTTCCGGTCACTTTGAAAGATTCATATACCTTCCTCATCCAATGGAAAAAGGGAACTCCAAAAGAATTACTGACTGTGGATTCAGCGAAGTAGTTACTGGAAGAATTGCTGAGTTGACTGTTCTCACAAGTGGATACTCCTCTATTCAGGTATGCTCCTTGTCCAGTACAGCCCTCATTAACCTTTCATTTGTTGGAATTCCTTCATTTAGCTTAGCAAGTATGTTAGGCACGGATTTGTCCTTGTTATTCGGAGAGGAAGTGTTGGTGAATCTGAAATGTCCAAAGTCGTTTACAGATATTGTAGAAGTTGCAGAGAATTCCCCACCTGTTTCAGCAACCGCTGCAAGTGGTGAAGCAAGAGCTCTGGCAGAGACCTTTCACAGTGATCTACGCACCATTTTTGATTCATGAGACTTCCTAAAAGGTAACGGGCTTCAGAAGAACTTGCAGTAGCATATCCAGATTTTGGCAAGCTTAGTCTTCTGATGAAATGCAGTATGCCATTCTTACGATTTCTTCGCATTGACACAGTACATAGTGATATTATTGACTTGAAAAGTCGATGCAACCGGAGGAACGCATATGAAAACATTAATCACTGGAGCAGCTGGCTTTATAGGGTCTCACCTTACAGAATACCTTGTCGAGAAAGGCTTCGAAGTCAAAGCCTTCGTCCGTTACAACTCGAAAAACAACTGGGGCTGGCTCGAAGAATCTCCCCATTTAGATAAGATAGAAGTCTACACAGGCGATATACGTGATTTGTTCGCATTCCCAAGTATAGCGGAAAGCTTTGGAATCAGCCAAGTTGAATGAATGCTAACTGGCTTATCTGTGGTGGCGACTCGAAATGTCGGTAGCGAAGACATTGTCTTAGATGGGCATAATGGTTTTATTGTCTCTTCAAGGGATCCTAAGGAATACGCTGATTGCTTGTTGGAGGCCCTTACGAAGACTTGGGATCAGTATTTTATAAAACAATCTGCAGTAGAGAGATTCGGCTCAAACATAGTTTACGACAAATTGGTCAAGCTGTATGAGTCACTGATAGAGAATTACTATCAGGATGCGTAGCGAACATAGATCACCTTTTTTGGCTTAGATTCTATTGATAATGGCACCTTAGCAGATTCTGGTAGAAGACATCAGATAGCTTCTATGTAAAAGACCAAAGTGATTTCGTGAAATTCGTTGACTTAATCTTCGTATGAATAACGAGAAGCAAATCTGACTGCGTTTCTGAATGAATGTTTATAATCTTGAATCTAGCCTAGATGCATTTATTTCTACCAGCTCCGGATACTTCTTTAGAAAATCTATGATTTCGCGCCAGTTCATTTTGTTGGCATTATATTTCTCAACTATGATTCTCGCGAATTCTAGATCTTCAGGATAATCAACAGTGAGTCTGTACCTTGATAAATCTTCTTCCAGAGGCACCTCAATGAGTTTGAATAGCTCAGGGTGTCCTATTATATATGGTGTAACGTGCTCTCTTTCTCTTTCTTCTCTTGCATCTTTCCAGGCATTCTCAAGAGCTTCATACGTGAATACTTCAGTATCTAGGCCATGAGGCCAAGTCCTTTTCTTTATACGATTAGAGGCGTAGTGTGCACCAAACACTTTAAGGGTTAGAATCAGCAAATCAATGATCTGCGGATCGACAAATGGACAATCTGAAGTGATTCTAACTATTATGTCCGCTTTGAAATATGAAGCAGTCTGGAAGTACCTATCTAGAACATCATCTTCACTTCCTCTGAAAGAAGCAATTCCCTTCTCCTTGCACCATTCTGAGATCAAATTATCCTTATCAGATGTAGTGGTTGCAACGATCACTTTGTCGACGTATCTTGCCTGTTTTGCTCTTTCGACTGAATACTCAAGAAGGGGCTTATCGGCAATCAACTTCATTGTTTTGCCCGGCGTTCTCGTTGAACCGAGTCTTGCTTGTATAATTGCTGCTATCATCTCTTATTCACCTTATCGACTATCGCCTTAGCAGTTCTCAGAGCACCTCTTCCGTCAAACTGTGAGAACAATGGTGACAGCCGCTTCTCCTTGGAATCTTTTATGCTTATTTCCTGCAGAATCAATTCCGGAAGCTTTTCAAAATCAATATTCTCATACCATCCAAGATTTGTTATGCCAAAGCTCTCAAGCTTCTCGGCTATCAGTCTCTGGTTATCTGCGAGAGTGAAGATTACCGGCACACGATTCATTGTGAGTATTTCATATGTCGTTGAGCCGGAGGCAGAAACAACAATTGAGGCCTGAGCAATATGCTCTTTCAGGCTTGAAGGTCTATGAATCAGTTCGCAATCTTCAAGACTGTCAGATAACAACCCCAATTTCGTAATTTGGCTTTCCGAAAAGCCCGGACCAACGATAACTCTCTTTTTCAGAGGCAATTTCCCAAAAGCTTCCAGGAACCTTGGCATAAGATCGAAGAAATCTGATGCACCAGTAGTAATAAGCAAACCCTTCTCACTCAGATCTGAGCTTTCTAGATTCCAGTATTCGCTTTTCATCACTAGATACTTTGGGCCTAGCAAGAACCTCGTTCCATTCTTCTTGCGGATATAGTGCAAGTCTTTGGCATGAATATTTCCGTTAATGAGAATATCAGCGACCACTTCGGCGTAAACATCGTTGTTGTCATCGAAATGAACTAGAAAAAGCTCTTTTGCCAATTCTTCAATATAGCTGGAGTCGGCAAGATAGGAATCAAAAACCACAACTTCAGGTTTAATATTCTTGATTTTCTCTATGTCGTTGTAATCAAAGGTTTCTGAGCACACAAAATCAAATCCGTATTCGGCGATCTTGCTTTTTGCTTCCGCATTAGCAAGAAAGACACTGCTAACACCACACTGCTTCAGTGCTGTTGCAAGAGAGAGACATCTGAATAGATGACCGAAACCTATACTACTGCTCGCAGCAGTTTTAAACAGAACAGTTTTTATCTTGTTCTTCCCCATTCTTCTCTCAGGATAGACATTCTAGTAGTATCCATGAATTCTCCGCGCTTATAGTACTCCTGCCTAAAACGACCTTCTTCAACAAACCCCAGTTTTTCATACAGCCTCATCGCAGGCGAGTTGTTGGCAAACAGCTCTAGGTATATTTTGTTA
Source organism: Mesotoga sp. B105.6.4 (assembly GCF_002896535.1). Classification (NCBI taxonomy): domain Bacteria; kingdom Thermotogati; phylum Thermotogota; class Thermotogae; order Kosmotogales; family Kosmotogaceae; genus Mesotoga; species Mesotoga sp. B105.6.4. The sequence goes on from NZ_JWIM01000024.1 coordinate 20,379, forward strand.
ATAGGCAGATTTCTGAATACGTATTCAAAGAAGATCCTACTGGAATCAAATGCGATTCCCTTTCCCTGAAAGCTTCTTGCTATCATTATCCCGAATTGAGCTTTCTGATGTCTGTAGTCAATGTCAGTCAATCTTATTTGCCCGGCTCTTTCAGATTTGAACTCTATTATCAGTTCTATGTTATTCTTCGCGGCAGATTGCAGCCAACTATTATGAGCGAAGTCATAGGTGGGAGGATCGGAAAAGAATTCGTCGGCGAATTCAAGATCATTTCTTATACCAAGCAAGAAATCTGTATCCTTTATACTTAGCGGACGAAGAAGTACATCTCCCTCTTCTAGAATCATTCAGGAACCCCCTTCTGGTTGGAAATTACCATAGCTTCCGGAGATATGTATTCTACTCTAATTCTTTACTTACTAAGCTCCAGCTTAACGGTGTTCCATATTCCGTATCAATAACAGCTCTTTTCCCGAGGATTTCCGGCAAGTGCTTTGGATGCAATCCATATCCGGGTCTTATAGATTTAACATTTTCTTCCGTGAATATTTCTCCCTTCTTCATGTTTTTCACTACGAAGAGAGATCGTGCCATGAGACGGCTTCTTTGTTGCTTTTTGTTGAGCGTATATGTTGTCTTGCCTATTGCCTTTTCGGCCTCTCTAACAGCACTTACCATCGTCTTAAATTCATCTGGTTCTAGAGAAAACGGTGCATCTGGTCCGCCCAGATTTCTATCAAGAGTTAGATGTTTTTCGATGATCTTTGCTCCTAGTGCAACTGAGAGAACGGCTGTTGTGATTGTATTTGTGTGATCGGATAAGCCAGCGACGACACCGAAAGTCTCCCCAATGTTTTCTATTGTCTTCAAGTTAGTCTCCTCTATCGGAGTCGGATAAGCGCTAACACACTTCAAAACTGCAATATCGTTGTTCTCGTGCTTCCTTATCGTTGACAAAGCCAATTCGATATCCGTCAGTGTGGCCATTCCAATTGAAAATATTATAGGTTTTCCCTTTTGAGCAATATAGTCTATGAGAGGAATATCCGTTATCTCGTACGAAGCGACTTTATGAACAGGAACATCTAGCTCTTCAAGGAAGTCAACCGAAGTCCTGTCAAATGGAGTGGAAAAGAAGATTAGCCCTTCCTCTTCCGCAATCTTTTTTAGTTTTGGCTGCCATTCCCACGGAGTGTATGCTTCCTTGTACAGCTGGTACAGATTCTTCCCTTCCCAGATGGTATCATCCAGCCTGAAATATTCGTTATTGCAGTCTATCGTCATGGTGTCAGGAGTGTATGTCTGAAGTTTAATGGCATCTGCGCCCGCATCTTTGGCCTTCTTTATAATCTCAACTGCATAATCGTACTTTTGGAGATGGTTGCACGACATCTCGGCCACAATAAATACTGGATGTTCATCGCCCACTAGACGATCTCCTATCTTGAATTCCACAAAGATCACCTCACTTTGTCAGACTCTTTATGGACTGTATTACGTAGTTCACTTCTTCGTTCTTCATTTTCGGATACATGGGTATAGAGAGTTCATGTTCATAGTAATACTCCGCATTTGGATAATCACCTTTTTTGAAGCCATAGTTATTTCTATAGTACGGCTGCAAGTGAACAGGAATGTAATGTACCTGGGCAAATATCCCCATTTCTCTGAGTTTTATATAGGCTTCTTTTCGATCTGTTTTTGTTACTAGAATAGGATAGAGATGATATGCGTGCCTCGAACTATATTGCTCGGGTTTTGGAGGCATCACAAGCCCTTCGATATCTTTGAAAGCTTCGTTGTACATGGAAGCTATTTCGTTTCTTCTATCCAGGAAACCTTCGATTTTCTTCAGCTGTGAAAGGCCAAGAGCGCATTGAAAATCTGTAAGCCTGTAGTTGAATCCAAGTTCCTGCATTTCGTAGTACCATGGTCCATCGTTTCTTTGCAGAAGAGCCGGATCTTTTGTTATTCCATGAGTGACAAAGATCTTCATTTTCTTATAGAATTCCTCATTGTCGGTCGTTATTGCTCCGCCCTCTCCAGTGGTAATATGTTTCACCGGATGAAAGCTGAATAGAGACATGTCCGCTCCTGTTCCAACCATCTTGCCATTCCTTTTCGCTCCAAGAGCGTGAGCCGAATCTTCAACTACAACTACGTTATGCCTTCTAGCAATTCCCATGATGGTCTCGATGTTTACCGGATAACCTGCAAGATCCACCGGAGCAATAACTTTAGTATTTGGCGTTATCGCTTCTTCGATCTTTGCGGTATCGATGCAATATGTTTTGAGGTCGATGTCCACAAATCTTGGCCTGGCCCCCAAATAGATTGCCGAATTCGAAGTGGCTACAAAGGTTATTGGAGAGGTAATTATCTCATCTCCAGGTCCAATTCCGGCAGCAAACATTGCCCCGTGGAGTGCGGAAGTTCCCGAGCTGAAAGCGACAGCATACTTTGCGCCAACATACTCAGCAATCTCCTTTTCGAATTCCTCGATATCCGGTCCTTGTGTTAGCCAGTCACTTTGAAGGACCTTTGCCACGGCTGAAATATCGTCTTCATCTATCCATTGCCTGCCGTAAGGGATATTATTCACCATTTGCCCCCTATAATTCTGGATTGCTTTCTATCCATTTTTTCGTCTTTTCAATGCCTTTCTCAAGTGAGAGTCTTGGCTCCCAATCTAGTAGTTCTTTGGCTTTCGTTGAGTTGCACTTGAGTCTCATGATTTCTGCTTGCGGGTGAATATGTGGAACGTGCATTATAAGCTCGGGAGTTCCTGCAATCTGTAAAGCGAGATCATTTATTGCAACATCGCTTCCCGTACCCGCATTTATTATCTGACCAAGAGCAAGATCGTTGTTGCCTGCCCTTATTATAAAATCTACGCAATCTTCCACGTATAACAAATCTCTTGTCTGTGTTCCGTCACCGTAGATTCTCAACGGTTCGCCCTTGAAAGCCTGTCTGATGAATATTGCCACAACCCCACCTTCCCCATTCGTCTTCTGGAAAGGTCCATATGTGTTGAACGGCCTGATGACGGTCGTTGGCAAACCATATGAGTAATAATACGAAAGAGTAAGCGCTTCTCCGCTCAGTTTCGCAGCCGCATATGGAGAGGCGGGTTTCGTTGGGTGTTCTTCTGTGATTCCTGATTCGTCATGACTGCGATCATAGACCATACAGGTTGACATGAATACGACTCTCGTCTTCTGTTTTCTGCAGTTTTCAAGAATATTGAAAGTGCCAATAATATCTCTTTCAATAGTCTGAACAGGGTTATCTATTGAATTTTGTACATTGATTTCGGCAGCCAAGTGATACACGATATCGTATTTCTCTTCAAAAAGCTTCTTTAGAATTCTCTCATTTCTTATATCGCCTTCCAAGAAATGGAGTCCAGTACTTTGGGAAAACTCTGATATGTTCTCTCTTCTTCCGTTTGAGAAATCATCAACAGCAAATACGGAATTTCCTTCGTCTAGTAATCGCTTTATCAACCAGCGGCCTATGAATCCCGCTCCGCCCGTTACAAGAGCTTTCATTGCTTCACCCCTTCTCTATTCAGTATATCCCAAATCATATCTTTTACTCGAAGATAATCGAGGATTGGCGCGTTCTCTGATGAATACATACTTATAGCGGCTGGTGTCGCGTTATCTTTGTAGTGGTTGATATAGTCATCTCTTTCTCCAAAAAAAGGCAGTACTGCAAACATGTCTTCAAGCTCCAAAGCTCTCATGCTCTCTTCTTCGGTCATAAGTTCCTCGTACATCTTCTCGCCGGGTCGCTTACCGATAACCTTTAACAAGTTATAATCGAAGTACTCCATAACACTTTTCGCAACATCTCCCATTCTGACAACCGGCATCTTCAGAACAAATATCTCTCCACCAAGAGATTCTGTCGCTGCCTTAAGAATCAACTCTACTGCTCTTTCCTTGCTCATTACGAAGCGAGTCATTTCCGGCTCCGTAAGGGTCAACGCTGCCTTCCTTTTTGCCTGCGCGACAAACAACGGAAGTACACTGCCACGACTCATCAAGATGTTTCCGAATCTGACCGAAACAAATTTCGTTCGAGAGGTCCCTCTGGAAAACTGTGCAGCACTCATTAGTCTCTCTGCTAGAAGCTTCGTCGCGCCCATTGTATTGGTTGGAGAAGCCGCTTTATCTGTGCTGGTATATACTACGGTCTTGGCATCGGCTTTAAGCGCAGCTTCAATAACATTCTGAACGCCGAGGACGTTAGTCTTAACAGCTTCAAAGGGATTATATTCGCAGGCAGGAACATGTTTCATTGCCGCGACGTTGAAGACGATGTCTATACCCTCCATGGCACGCTGAACCCTCTCTTTGTCGCGGACATCTCCTATGAAGAAACGAGTGTTTGCTGTGCTGGGTATCTCGTGCCCGCTATCGTCACTTTCTATTATTCCAAGCTCGTTCTCCATAATGAACTGCTTGTGCTCGTCTCTCGAAAAGAGCCGGATGACTTCCGGGTTTTTCTTGAGCAAGCTGTAGAACAAAGTCTTTCCAACAGTTCCCGTGCCACCGATTATCAGGATTTTCTCACCAGTAAACATTCTCTTCACCTTCACTAAAGCCAATTGAAATGCAACACTTCGCCGATATTCCATTATAATGCCGAGATGGATTATAGATAACTAATAGAGATCCTCTTCTAAGCTAATTGAGAATCACCAGAAATCTGTTATGACCCTGTATTGTATGCAAAGTGAAGAAGGCGGTTCCGTAAGCAGTTCAGCCCGGTTACATAACTCGTTTTCTCAACAAAGGCATTTGCGACTTCATGACTTCATTTTCGCCTGAGTTCAAGGCTCAACTGAGCATAAAGGGTAACGCCCACTACAGCGAGGCCTATAGGAAGCATCCAGATCCTCCAGAAAATATCTTCAGCTATCCTTAAGAATTCGCCTTTGTCACGTGGATTTCCTTAAGCATTGTTTGGACAAGGCCGGTTCAAGATACTTCGCTTTCCATTCTTCAACGGAAGAAAGATAGTTCTGCTCAAAGAAAACTTTCAGAGCAAGTTGCTGAGGCCAAAAAAGCCCCTTTTCAAAGAGCAAAGTTCCATCATCTTGTAAAGTGTATGCACCGGGGATACCATTCACTTTGAGCTGCTCTGGGGTTTTAACATATATAAACGGGCTAATCTCACTTATCCAGTACTTCCCGCTCCTATCCTTGAGCATATCAACTCCAAGCATAGCCTTTCCAATCTTGCTATAGGTTTCCAGGGCGATTCTAATTGCCTCGATAGGCAAGTCTTCTTTTATCACGATTCCACTCCCGGAAGCTCTGAAGTCATTGCCTTTGGGCTTCCGATAATATCCAAAGATCATATTCCCGATGATATTCACCCTTGTATCTACTCTATCGCTTTCCACAAATCGCTGGAAATAGACTAAGTTTTTCTGCCTGACGTACTTCAGATGCGTTCGCTTTCCGTAGACAGAGAATACTTGCCGGACAATTCTCTTCGCTTCTGAGGCGTTAGCAACTGAGAAGACTTCTTTAGAACCTGCTCCGAAAGATCCTTTTGAAACCAATGGATAACTTAGGTTTTCTGCCATAGTCTTGCTTTCATCATAGTCATTCGAGATGAAGGTCTCTATAACTGGAAGATTGTTGATAGATAAAATATATGTGGAGTATGCTTTGTCGTCACAAAGCAGCAAAGTATCATAATCTGGGAAGCAGACTTTGCCTAGTTTATTCTCAAGAATGTAGATTTTCCTCTTGATATCCTCCATTTGAAAAGGACCGTCTTTTGGCGACCAAATTATCAAATCGAATTTCGAAGCCCTCTGAATCCAGTCAGATCTGCGATATTCATAAATGGAATAAGGAAATCCATTCTTCTCCAAGAAGGTCGCGTACTTTGTCCAGTAGGGAACAGCATTGCAGTCTTGAGTCAGTCCTACAAAAGGTCTCTTAATCTTGTCAGGCCAATCGATTTTCACTTCCTCGGAGTGGAATTTCCCTGGATCATCAAAGGTCGGACTAGTAGACTCTGGAAACCAGAGAATCCTTTCCATCAATTTCCTCTTTGTTCCATCAAACAATACGTCTCCTCCGCTCTTATTCTTTTGTGGTACTTATCTGCTGCTCTCATTTGCTCGCTGACTACCTATAGAGTTCGAGTATCTCTTGTACAGTTATCTTCAGGAGGATCGTTGACGCTTTGAAGAAGCTAACTACGAGTTCTCTTCACACTATCATGAGAAGCTTCAATAATGAAATCAGAAATAGGCTTCATCTTAACAGCCCAATCTAGCTCCTTCACAGCGTGGTCCCTCAAGATTCTTCTACCATCTTCTCGTCCATTGTAGATCTCTATCGCCATCGTAACCAGTTCATCGATATCAATAGGGTCTTCACCATGCTCGACTTTCTTCACATATGGTTCGAGGCCAGTGAAATCGGGGTCATCAGTTGCGTGTACAAACGGTAAGCCTCTCGCGCAGAACTCTCTGTGTTTCAACGGCGAAGGATATTGCCCGCCGATCTTGTGCAAGGCAAGGGCCCCAATACCAATGTGGGATCTATCAAACAAATGATCCAGTTCCTTTCCATCAACAACACCGTGGAATATGACATTCCCGCCGATGTTCAAGCTACGCATCAATGCAAGCAAGTTATCAATTTCTTTTCCGTCCCCAGCGATGTTGAATAATATTTCATGGTCGCCATTATAGGCAGCAATCCCCTTCATAATTCGATCGTATCCATGATAGTTCGTGATTTTCCCAAGTCCAAGGAGCTCTACAGTTCTGTGCAGATAAGGAGTCTTTCTAACAGTCAATTCATCGACGCCAACGCCGTTAGTAGTCAGAAGCACTCCCTCCCTTTCAAAACCACTTACTCCTGAAACTCCAACAATAAGATCCACGTGTCTCTCCAGAATTGATGCAAAACTCCTCTCCAGAATACTCCGAGGCAGAGTGTGGGAGAGCCTGTATTCGCTTGTCCAAGGGTAGGTGGGATACTCCCAGATAATCTTGCACTGCCTAGAGAGAGTTCTTAAGAACCTCATGACTAAATGAGAAAGAGCAAATCTCCTGATGTATACTGCATCGATTTCCTTCTTCTCGCACCATTCCTGTGTGAAGCGCATGATTTGCGACAGAACCTGCTGATTCTTGATCCTCTTGAGTATGCTTGCCCTATTAGTAATAGATGCCATTCTGCTGCCAAAGTTAAAACAGGATTCTCTTTCAAACTTCGATTTGACAACTCTGTAAATGACAAACTCGGTATTTCTAAGGATTCCTAGAAATACCGAATGACCAAGCTTTTCGAATGCTACACACTGAGACCTGACTTTCTTGAGAAATCCCAGTGATTTCGACTCTTCGTTGAGGATCGTGAAATACAACAATGAGTTATTCATGACATCATTACTCCTAACGAAGACTGTTAATAAGATGCTAAGCCGTCGAGTCTTCAACCATGATTGTGACCGGCAAGATCTGTAAAAGTTTTATCATATTGAGTTCCAACTCTCTCCCATGAAAACTGCCTCACATGTTCCATCATTTGCTCTTTTCCCATCTTTTCTGCAGATTTCTCGATTGCTTCTGCTAGTTCTACCGAGTCGTATTTCTCGACAAGTTCAAAGCAATCTGGATGATAGATGTCCCTAACTCCTTCAAGATCTTTCATAGTAACAACTGGAAGTCCGCAAGCGAGCGCCTCAAGAAATACGAGGCCGAAAGCTTCTGAGATGGATGTTAGAACAAATAAATCACATTCGCTGTAAGCTTCGATAAGTTCGTCTCCCAGCAGTCTACCCTTGAAATGGATTCTTTTGGCCAGTCCATTTGCGTGCACGAAATCATGTAAATTATCGCTTTCAGGTCCGTCTCCAACAATCACATATTCGTAGTCTTCGGAGAGATGTTTCATTGCTTCAAGCACTTTGATATGATTCTTTCTCTTTATCAAGCTGCCCACCGTGATGAGCTTAATTCTATTGCTTTGTGTTCTGCCTTTCTCACTGAGATTCCTTTCTCGAATTTCAGACGCCCTATTCAGGAATTCATGTGAAATCCCGTTACCAATCACCGAACATAATTTCTCGCTGTAGCCTATTTCACTTACAATTCTGTCTCTTAACCCCGAACTCACACAAATGATGGGTATTTTGCTGACGTCAAGGAATCCGAAGAAGTCTTTGAGAAAAACTTTCAGATTATATCTAACTTCCTCCTCTTCCGATATACCATGGGAAGTGAAGGCAAAGGGAATACATGATTCCACGGCCGAGAGAATCATTGGCAAGCGATCGAGATTGTTGCCGTGTATGCTTATGATGTCAGGTTTGATTCGATCTATTAATTTTTTCCAGTAGAGTCTTACACCGAGAAACCTGGCTTCTTCAAGCAAAGAAGGATGTTCGTAATACTTCGCCACATTCTTTTCACTCTTAAGAAGCTTCCATACTATCTTTGGTGAGGCTTTGAATAGTTCCCACAGTTTTTTTCTCGGAAAAATGTGGAGAGCTTTCTCCGAACTCCCAGTGAAATCATGAAGTGTCGCCAAGTAGACTTCATGACCTAACTCCGACAGCGATCTTGCTATCTCATACGTTGCCATCGCGGCCCCGCCGGCGAACTGACCGCCTTGGTTCACAGGAGCCATCCCAGGTCCAATAAGTACTCTCACAGTAGATTCCCCCCTACTTGCTCATAAACTCCGAACAGGAACGGGTAATCCCCAAGTTTCCCTTTGCAATTAGCTCATTACTCTAAATGTCCTTCAAGTAGCTTGTCCAAAACGCTTACCAATCTAGTTCCAGAATCATTGACCATGAATCTGTCATCAACTAAAGTCAGATTCTGGTTAGTGCACTTATCAATTGCTTCGCCAACGGACCTTTCCTGGAAAACAACACCCAAAAAACCCTTCAAAGCTTCAAGATGCTTCTGGTGGTCTTCGAATCTCAGAACAACGGTTGGTACAGAGTACTGAAGAGCATCTAGTGCACATGTTGAAGAGATGGTCAAGTGAATATCTGCTATCTTAAGCAATTCAAAAACTGAGAATGTGGATACGATGACATTCTTATTCCGAAGGGCCGCGTACTTATCCTTCTGCTCACTGGGGTGTGGCTTAATTATTACGAAATAACCCCTTTTACTCAGCGAAGCCACGGCTTCGACATAAGCTTCCGCTTCGTAGATTGGTTGTGTACTGATCAAAGCCACTTGCCTACCTTTTGAATCATCTTTGATGCCTTGCACTTCAAGAATTGCTGGGGCGTTCCTAACTGACTCGATATAATAATTGCCCACCACATGTATGTTTTCCGCTCTGAAAAGAACGCTTTCACCTATAAGAATCTCTCTAAATGCCTCACCATACACGAGCATCTCATCCGGCGTGTCGCTTCTGACTACTTCATGTTTATATATATATCCAGCATGAAATCTGTTTATTATTCCGTGCTGGATCTCCACAACTGGGATTTCACGAAGCTTTGCCGCGTAGGTTAGCGCTCTTGAAGAAAGATTGTACGAACAGACCTCGAGTATTAGTTTCGGAGTGAGCCTTTCCAGAAGATCTTTCATCAAAGAAACCAGTGCGATATATCTTGGTATCACTTTGCGGATGCTTGCAGTGAACCTCTCAGCTGCTGATGAATCCAAGAATCCTACTATAAGGTTTTTTATTTTGCTGAGAATAGCATCAGTACGTTTTTGGTGACCTCCTGCTTTGATTAGGCTCTTTGTAAGAAGATTCATTCCTGATATTCTCTGCTTCGTAAATACGTTCTTCCCTGGATTAGGGACTGAGACATTAGGTATCTCGATAATCGAATAGCTATACCGAGTCAGTTTTCCAATCCAGTCGATGTATATATCAAACTCTGATCCTTCAAATTTTCTTCTGGTTGTGTTCGCAGATATCGCCAGAATCTTGTTTTCCTTGGGAAGCCTAAAATTCAACAATGACGAAGCCATCATTGAGAGCATTCTTAGACTCTTCGAATTAGCGTACCGAGAGCTAAAATCCCCCGTTAGGTGAGAATACAGACTTGTCCTCACCACATTCCAAAGGGGGATCTCATCTATTTGCAGTTCTGCGCATGAATCGCCTCGCTCTTCCTCTATCTTCGATATAAGGGATAGTGCCTTTGCGCTATCCATTAGCGAATATCCTTTGCAAAAGCCCCTTCAACGATCCTAGACCATACGCTATATGGAGAACAATGAATCCAACAAACGCAGGCAAGAGAAGAGCTGACTTTCCGGGTCTCAGTGAAATCCCTAACGATGCTATTAGCAATAACGAAATGTACAGAGTAATAACAACTAGATAGGGAATTCGCACGAAAGGCACCCATATGGAAATCAAACCAAATACAAGAAGGAAGGAGACGAAAAGGAATGGAACGATGTGCCTTAAGGAAAATGGCATGTTTGAGAACCGAGAACCTGCGATTACCCAATAACCATTTCCAAAGCTATTCCTCCACAGATCCCCGTAGGTCGACCTGGCGTAATAATTAAACTGTATGTCCGGGTAAAGAATGATTCTGCCTCCGGCACGCTTCAGTCTCAGATTCAGTTCGATATCTTGATTCCTAACAAGCTGCTCATTGAAATAGCCGATTCTGTCGAAAACCTCTCGTTTGTAGCAACCGAAAGGAGCAGTATCTACCTCTGTGGGTTTGGTTACGCCTGTCCTAAACTTGGCACCGCCAACTCCAATTGGATGAGATAAGACTTCGGCGATAGCTCTTCCCACGGGAGAGTTTACACGAGGCTCCGTTTTCACTACTCCACCCACATTGTCTGCACCGCTTTCTATAGCATGCTGGACGCATTTAGAGATGTAGTCCGATGGCATTTCACTGTGTGCGCCGCTGAAGAATATGTATTCCCCTTTTGAAGCTTTCACTCCTAAGTTCATCGCAACGGGAGTTATCTTCTTTTCGTTGTCAATTAACATTACTCTGTTGTCTCTTAATGAGATTTCGTTGACGATATCTCTTGTTCCATCTTCACTCATTCCATCAACCACGATTACCTCTATGAGTTCTCCGGGGTAGTCGCAGGCTAGAAATGACTTAACGCATCTCTCGATGAACTTTTCTTCGTTTCTGGCAGGTATTATAACCGAGACCCTTGGAAGCTTCAAACTCCTCACCACATCTCTGCTTCAAAAAAGCATTTCGCGATGCATTGTATCTGAAAGATTCTGTCCATAGATGTAATAGATATTATCCGAATCTAACCGGCGCTCCCTCTCTTGCCGATTTGTATATTCCAAGAATGATTTCCACGGACTTCTTGCCTTCTTCTCCATTGACAAAAGGCTCGCGATCTTCGATGATTGCCCTGGCGAAGTCTTCAAAGGCCGTTATATGACCAGAGCCATAAACCGTTTCCGGGTCTGGAAGATTCATGAAAGGGTGTGAATCCTCACCTTCGAATCTCCAGGTCTGGATCTTGTTTACTGCCAGTCCACCGAGGACAACTGTTCCCTTTTCACCGAAGACAGAGAGAGTCTCTTCCAGATTCTTCGGATATACATTTGCCGTTCCTTCGATTATACCAATTGATCCGTTCTTGAATCTAACAATCGCGGCTCCAAAGTCCTCTGTCTCAATATATGGATGATTGTAGTTCTCGGTCATTGCAAATATCTCTTGGACTTCCCCTCCAAGCATCCACTGGAGAAGGTCTATGTTGTGCGCGCACTGGTTCATGATCGTTCCGCCATCCATCGCCCATGTTCCTCTCCAGCTGGCTTGTTTGTAGTACTCTTCGTTTCTGTTCCAGAGAATTCGTGCAGTTGCGGTGAAGACTCTTCCAAATTTACCGGAATCGATCGCTTTTCTCAGCTCCTGAACGGGAGGGTTAAACCTGTTCTGAACACAGACGGCGAGTTTCAACTTCTTTTCTCTCGATAGGGCTATCATTTCGTCCATGTGCTCTGAAGATAGTGCCATAGGCTTTTCAACGAGAACATGCTTTCCCGCCGAAAGAAAATCTATAGTGTTCTTGTAATGATTCCCGCTTTCGGTGGCGATGGTGACGAAGTGGATATTTGTCGAGAGTAAGTCTTTGTAGTCGGAGATTACGACTGGACGTTGGAGATCACACTCGGATGCTGGAGAGGAAGAGTCTATTTCTTGGCCGTGCTGGGTATCTTTTTTCTCTCTTATTCTCTCTTTTTCTCCGCGAACAAGCGATATCTCCTGTCTCTTCATATATTCTTCTGCAGCTCTCTCGGCTTTCTCCGGCACCAGATCACAGACTGCAACGAGATCGATTAGATCACTGTTGGCTGCAAAGGCCTCTATGTGTTTCTTTGTTCCGATTCTTCCGCAACCAATTAGGGCGGCGGTTAGTTTTTTCATGTGGTCACTCCAATCGTTTTGGGGTATCGAGAAAGAGCACCGTCGAGAAGGCGAGACGACACTTCGTGTCGAGAAAAGACCAGTGGGAAAAGATCATCTCTTCTAGCATCATTTTTCCTTTAGGCCTGATGTTGAAACACTCTTCCTTCTAATTGACGAGATTAGATTCATCAGCATCCTTCTCAGTCCTTCATAACTCTCTGTCAGACTTGAGTAATCAACCTCGTTGAGATATCCAAGTCTCTTTGAAATATCGATTTGAGTTCTTAGTTCCATTAGTGATCCTCTCGCGTTATATAGAAAATGCAAATATTCTTTCGAGTGGCCCCTACCATTGCCTTCAGCGATGTTCGACGGTATAGATACAGCTGCTCTTCTCATCTGCGAAACAAGACAGTATCTCTCTTCTTCTGGAAAGCTCCTTGTTAGCTTGTAGACGCTCTCAACAAAGCTCATTGACACTTCGTAAATCTCCATTTCGAAAAAAGCCATTCTTACCTTCTTCTCTCCTTTCTCTCTTACTCTCGGCGATGCTCCTCGCCTTCTCGAAAGTATCGCTTTTCACCAACAACCTACAACGCACAACGAACAACGGTTCCTAAAGAGCTTCAATGTTTATTGCTGTGATTCCCATTTTTTTCAAGACGTTTTTCGCATCGAAGATGTATTTCGCGTTCTTGACTATCATCGGATAGTTTATGAGTTTTTTGTGAGCCGTTGTTATTAAGACGACGTCGGATCCTATGATCAGATCTTCGGTGAGGTTGACAGTCTTCATGGTCTTTCCCTCCCACATGAATTCGGGGACATAAGGATCTACAACAGAGACGTGGGCATGGTTTTTCTCGAGGTGTTCGAGGACTTTGAGCGCCGGTGACTCTCTCATGTCTTCGATGTCTTCTTTGTATGCGATTCCGAGCATGACAACCTTGGCTCCATTCATACATTTGCCTCGTTCGTTCAATGCCTTCATGATTCTAGTTACTACATATTCGGGCATAGAATCGTTTATCTCTCCGGAGAGCTCAATGAGGCGAGTATGATAGTCATACTTGCGGGCAATATACGTGAGATAGAAGGGGTCGATGGGGATGCAGTGGCCGCCGACTCCAGGACCGGGGAAGAAGGGCATGAATCCGAAAGGTTTTGTGGAAGCGGCATTGATTACGTCCCAGATATTGATTCCCATCTTGTCGGCAACGACTGCCATTTCGTTAATTAAGGCAATGTTGACTATTCTGAATGTGTTCTCGAGTATCTTCGTCATTTCCGCCTCTTTCGGAGATGAAACAACAAAGACTTCGGCGTCCAAGACAGATTCATACAAAAGCTTAGCCATCTCGGTCGATTCTGGGCCTACTCCTCCGACGACTTTCGGAGTGTTCTTCGTCTTGAACCTGAGGTTTCCCGGGTCGACTCTCTCGGGACTGAACGCCAAGTAGAAGTCGTTTCCACATACAAGGCCGGTTTCTTCGAGGATAGGTTTCATGACATCTTCTGTCGTTCCCGGATATGTCGTTGATTCGAGTACCACGAGCATGTCTTTGTGGAGTCTCTTTGCAACGTCTTCGGTCGATTTGATTACGTATGTAAGATCCGGTTGCTTGAAGACGTCAAGGGGAGTGGGAACACAAATAGCTATGACGTCGCAGCCAGAGAGTTCATCGAAATCAGACGTCGCCCGAAGATGACCATCTGAAACGATCTTTTCCAGATCCGCGTTCACAACATCGCCAATGTAGTTATGACCTTCATTTACCATCTGGACTTTGCTTTCCTGGATATCGAAACCAATAACCTTGTATCCAGCCTTGGCCTTCTCAACAGCCAGGGGCAGACCAACGTAGCCCAGACCTATTACTCCTATTACTGCTGATCTATTAATTATAAGCTCTTTTAACATTTTTGACCTCCTTGATTAACTCCAAGTTTGTAGAAAGCCATTCACATTTCTGACGATTGTCACTCCATCTGATTTGGAAACCCCTTCAAGAAGTCTTTCGGCTTCTCTAAGCCCCGTTTTGACCAAGAAGACTTCTGCTCCAATAGACAAACCAGCTTCTAGGTCAGCTTCAGAATCACCGATGATTCCTACACGACCCATATCGAATTCCTTTAATGAGATGTTTTTGAGTAACCATTCCTTCTTTGTTATTTGCTTTTCAGGATCTAGAATAACTGATCTATCAAAAAAAAGATCATACAAACCGAGGTTCTTTAGCTGTGAGAGGTAATTCTTTTCACTTCGTCTGTAGGTCAGAACTATGTAGTCACTGATCTTCTCAAGCAGAGTACTATCAAGAATGAGCACATCATAGGCGAGATAGTCCTGCTTTTCAAGTGATTCTCTCTTGAATTCCCTGTAAACTTCATAGGATCCAAGCCTCTCAGGTTCACGTGTTAAATGAACTAGGAGGTTCTTGTCATCAGTTAAGACCTTCTTACATGTTTTGTATTGATCAAAAGTCAGGCCTTGGATATTCCAGTAATCCTGGAAGACTCGATAGAACCTGTACCAAACATCTGTTATGGTTCCGTCGAAATCCAGTATCAGCATTGCGGTTCCTCAAAAATCTCTGAAAAGTATCTGAACATGATTCGGTGCTTTTTGTCAATCACACATTCGTTGGATTCAATCTTCATTCCAGAAAGCTCCTTGAGCATGATCTCAGGTATATCGAGACCACTTTTAATTGTCAAAGGTAATCCTCCAGAGGCAAACCTAAGGTTCACATCCGTGAATACTATTCGAGAATTGTCTGTTAAGAAAAACTGGAAATTCGCGGGACCAATAATTGTGTATCTTCTGGAGATTGTTTCTATTAGTGAGGTCACTTCTATGTCGTAATTGTTTTCAGTTATTATAGCAGCTCCTCCAAGATTTTTAACTCGAATGCGTTGATTGAGGCCTAGTAATCTTCCTTCAAGAGAAAAGTATGTATCTACTGTATACTCTTTTCCTTGTAGATACTCTGTGACAAGATAGTCTTCCTTTAGTTTTTCGATCCATCTCAGCTCTTCGCGATTGCTAATGATCCTAGTGTTTTTACTGCCGCTTCCACGAATGGGTTTAATGAAAAGTGGTAAGAAGAAATCAGCGATGTCCTCTTGGAATCTCTTTGGGGTGTCAATTCCTAGTTCGTCCAGGTTGTTATAGAGATTCTCCTTATTATCTAATGCCTCATAAGTTTGAAGGGGACTTATCATAAAGTTTGTTCTTGTAAGTTTTCTAATCCTATCAGACTCTCTAGAAACAACAAATCCTTCTGCGGAGTGAGTGGGAATGTAAATGTCTATTCTCTCGCTATTAAGTAGATATATTAGGGATTCAACGAAACCGTCAGAATCCACTGGAGGAAGAACAAAGAGTTCATCCAAGAAGTACTTGGTAGGATTCTTGTCAGACACATCAAACCCAAGCACGCTCTTTTCTTCTATCCAACTAAGGTCATGAATATGTCTTGAAAGGTAAGTTCCGGTTAGTCCACCGCAGCACCCTATTAGGATTCGCATATGCAAGAACTCCTCAAAACTAAGATATCCTTTGTTCTTTTGACACAGTACTCAATCTCTTCGTCCGTCATTTCAGGGAATATCGGTAGGGCAAGTGTCTCTTCACAGGCCTTCTCGGTCACGGGAAATTCCCCCGTCTTATAACCGAGGTACTCAAAGCACTTCTGCTGGTGCAGGCCCATGGGATAGTAGATCGATGTGCCGATACCGTTACTTGCCAGATAATCTCTCAGGCTGTCTCTCTCTTCTCTACTGAAGCCTTCAAATCTCACCACATACTGATGGAAGACGTGAGAGAAGCGATAATCGTTAGCCGTCGCCGGTTCACCGTCCGCCGAATAAGGAACAGAGGGGCAGTGAATTACGACATCGTTGTGGGTTGTGGGTTGTGCGTTGTTCGAAAGAGAACTATCTTTACCCACAACCGACAACCTACAACATACAACGTTCAAGCCGTTCTTTATCATCTCGGCTTGATACTTCTCGGCTATTTTAATTCTTCTTCTTTCATATTCTTCCAGGTGTTTCAGCTTTATATTCAGAACTATGGCCTGGAGTTCGTCCAGTCTCGAGTTTATGCCTATCATTTCATGAACGTATTTCACGGGTGAGCCATGGACCCTGTAGCTTCTGCAGAATGCCGCGAGTTCGTCGTCATCTGTTGTGATCATCCCGCCGTCGCCATAGGCACCCAGGTTCTTCGTCGGAAAGAAAGAGAAGGTCGACAAATCTCCGATCGAGCCTGTCATAATAGTAGACCCGTCTGGATGGTTCCATCTTGCCCCAATCGACTGTGCGCAGTCTTCGATTATCTTAACTCCGTATATCTCTCTTATGTTCTGGAGTCTCTCAAGATTCATAGACTGGCCGAAGAGATGAACCGGGATTATCGCTTTGATCTTTTCTCTTTCAGGATGGGTTTGCAGCAGTTCTTCAACCTTGTCAAGGTCGATATTGTATGTTACCGGGTCGATATCTGCGAAAAGAGGGGTGGCGCCGTTTCTGGTAATACAACTGACCGTTGCGAAGAAGGTATAGGGAGTCGTAATTACATAGTCTCCGGGGCCTATTCCGAGAGCGGCCACTGCTATGAGAAGGGCGTCCGATCCATTTGCGACTCCAATCGCATGCTTTGCTCCAATTAGATCGGCTACGCTTCGTTCCAGCTCTCGTACAGCTTCACCTAAAATCACCCTTCCGCCTAGAAGAGCCTCGTCTATCTCCTGGAGAACCTCTTCTCTTAACTCATCGTATTGCCTTGTCAAATCGAATAGTGGTATATCCATAGAACCTCCATGTTTCTGTCGAGAGGACGCCTGTACTTGGAGAAGATGGAGCCGAGATTTCAAACGGACGAGGAGATTAGAATCACAATCTCCTTATTGGAGATCTACGCCGATAATTTACCTCAGGAACGTAACTCTCTTCTTCTCGCCCTCTCGAAAATGATTTTTCTCGTTACACAAGCTCTTCTAGTTCAACTTTGCCTAATTTGGATATTGTGAATACCATGACGTTTTTCATTCCGTTTTCTTTTGCGTTCTTGACTATGTTGTTTGCATGTCTGAATGACGCAACGATCATCGCGGTTTCCTCATTGCTCTTTGCTTCTTCGGGTGAAGACACATGAAGATCGTGGAATGTTCCGTTTTGCTTCGCTTGCGAATCGTCGATGAAACCGATTATCTTGACTCCTTCGGTTCTGAGGACGTCCGCAAGAATGCCTCCGATTATTCCCGCTCCATAAAGATAGAAGCTTTCGTGTTCACTCTCTTTGATCGTGTCGAGAACCTCTCCAAATATCTCTCTCGATTCGGTGTAGAGCTTGGCCGCTTCTTTGAGATAAAGAATAGTCAGATACTGCAGCCTGAACTTCCCGGCTTCAGTCAGCTCGTATCGCATGTTCCTTCGGTTGTCGCCCTCTTTGCTTATAAGGCCGGAGTCTTCGAAGTCTTTTATATACTTGTTGACCATACTGGGAACAATACCGGCAATTCGGGCAAGCCTCTCCTGGGAGAGGGAAGAACTCTCAGTCAGGGCCTTCAGAATACTCATCTCTCTGAAATTGGGAGACGGATTGAAAAACGAAAACTCGGAAAGATCCATAGTCGCTCCTTTATTATTCATTCACTGAAAGAATTATAACAACTCGATTGTTCATAAGTCAAGTAATCTCTCTTGAGTAGATTTAATTATGATGCATTACGGTGATAAGTACGGAGAACAAGAGAGAACTCGCTTCGGCCGTGAGAGGATGAGAACGGGCAATTGTGAGATAACGAGAGGAGTACGTATTGACAGAGGCGAGGAACGGGTTTCGGGTGTGGCGTCTCGGTTTGGCAAGAGCGAGAGCCCGTGCAGGTACCCTGAACAGGTGCACATCAGGGCAGGCTCTACGGGATGACGCTCATTTCTTACTTCAACTCATCCTGGCGTGGTTCAGGCCAGGATCTAGATCTTTGAAACAGTTGCAAGTGACAAGTTGCAAGTTGAATAAGAAAAGGTTATCCGTTATCGGTTCTGCGTTCTCCGAAAAGCGCATCAGTTGCAAGTTCCATGATGCAAGTTGTAAGTTGTAAGAGCAAAAGCCAATAAACTCTATAAGTCTCTTGAAATGCTCTTCTCGGTGGACTGTGGACCGTTGACGGACAGTTTTGTTTTCATCAGCGCTCAGCGGGTCCTTGTTTTTAAGCGCACAGCGGAACTTCTGGCGTATAACGGATCTTCATGGCGAGATCCCGTGCAGAAGAATCACGGGATGACAGTCCTTCACGTCATCCTGAAGTGCTCCTGTTCAGGATCTGGGCTTGGGTCTCAGCGAACGACGGGTCCATGATCTGGGACGAGTCACGAAGGACGGTTCTCCACAGCGATCACCGTTTTTTTACAAGCGGTTCTTACCAGCGTTCAGCGGGTTCATGTTTTTAAGCGTATAGCGGATCTTCATGGCGAGATCCCGTGCAAGTTCATCACGGGATGACAGTCCTTCACGTCATCCTGAAGTGCTCCTGTTCAGGATCTGGGCTTGGGTCTCAGCGAAGGACGGGTCCATGATCTGGGACGAGTCACGAAGGACGGTTCTCCACAGCGCACAACGGGTTTTCTGCTCTTAAGCGTACAGCGGGTCTTACCAGCGTTCAGCGGGTTCACCGCTTTTAAGCGTACAGCGGCCTCTCTCTGGACCGTTGACGGACAACGTTGTTTTGAACAGCGCTCAGCGGGTCCTTGTTTTTAAGCGTATAGCGGATCTTCATGGCGAGATCCCGTGCAAATACATCACGGGATGACCAGGTAAGTGGATTTAGGACAGGCTCTACGGGATGACTGCCGAGTAAATCGCTTCTGCCCAGAAGAAAAATGGAGACCCTACACTCTATACCCGCTCGTTATCCCGTCATCTGAAATTCTTTCAGCGTCTCGCCCTTCATTCTCTCTTCAAGCCTCGTTTGTTTTCCATAGCGCCATCGGGTGGGATCTTATTCTCTCGACAATTTCGCTTTCATCGAATAATAGTTCAGGATCATATTCATGCTTCCTGAACTTATCTATAAACGCTTTCTCTTTCCCAGTGAAAACAAGTAGTTCCGAAAGAAATCTTTCCACCGAACAAAGCATTTCATCAAGATCAATTTTCTCTGCCCTCCGAAGCACCGGCAGTAACTCGGTGCGTATTCGGTACTTTGAAATACTCTTATGCGCTCCTAAATCGAGACTTTCAGGAATGCCAGTATTGCCGATCGTAAAATAGAAGAGGGCGCATTTTCTAAGTAGTTCCTTGTCTCTTTCAGTCAAAGAAAGAACGGAGATCATCTTATTAACATCATAGAGATCACGAGCCGCTCCTCTTGTCAGTAGAGCAACTATTTTGTTTGAAAGTATTTCTATGGGACTTACACACCGACTTCGTACTTCTTGAACAACTCCGGGAATCGTAGTTCTTCTGATTTCAAGAGGTAGTACATGAACTCTCATAGAGAAGTTGATCTCGATCTTGATATTATCTCTTGCTCCTCCAGAATTCGCATATTCGAAAACGTGTGATTCGAGAGAATAGTGACGCTTTGATTTGTCGCTATGTTTGTAATCGCTGGCCTTCATGAAGAGGATGATCTTATCTATAATGACACTCCGATCTTCAATCATGGTATCCCTGGATAGGCTTCTGCAGTAGTCAAGGTCTATATCAGCCGACAGTCGCGGAAGCTGCATGATCATTAGGTTGATTGCCGTTCCGCCCTTCAGAGCAAGAGATTCCGATAAAAGCGTATCCGAGTCTATGAATTGAAGTACCTCGACTAATCTCAGTGTTTTCTCGTATGTATCACGGACAAAACCCAATTCTGACGCGAGTTGCCCGATGGTTCGTTTATCGTATTTCACCCGTGTCTCTTACTCCTTTCGAGATTATCGCCATGAGATCTTCCGGAACGAAGAGGTTCCATCTGGAATCGTAAGTTGGTGATTCATACCGAATAGCGTTATAGAAGTACCTGACACTCTTGCCTTTCGCCAGTTCACATAGCTCGAAGAACCCTTCAGATAGGCGAAATTTGCTCTGAAAATGCCCCAGTATGTATCCAGTCTTTTGATAAAGAAATCTCTTGCTATATTGACCCAGATAAGATACCAATTTGCTTTCACTGAGTGAGGGAACAGCGTCCAAGCAGCGAAGCAGTTCTTCAAGACCTCCTATCCTCTCAAAGTCATTGATGCTGTCAAGTGTGGTCCTCTCCTTGTCTGTTGTTCTCACACCATCTGGATTCATGACAACTCCTTCAAGTATTCGCGGGGATATAAAACGATATCTCACATCATCAAAGGTAAACTCAGAGAACTTCGTCTGTGCGCTCACATATACCTCATAATAGACTTGGTTGGCATACCCGTAGTACTCGTAAGCAGAGTGATGCGTAATATAAGATTGCGGCTTGATCTTCGATGCGATTCTATATCGGCCAACTATCGCCTGCCCGGTCTCCAGGCTTCTTGTCACATATAGATTTCGCTTGACTTGCTCAATTAAGCCGCGCTTCTTGTAGTTTTGCAGCAGAGAATCAGCCGTCTCGCTTTTTCCGACAAGTTTTTCCACGTCGCTCTTTGTGAAAACCCCCAACCTTGCAAGTTGCTCGTAGTATTTCACGTTCATCACCTTCAGTATTTTAATTCTAGCATATTACTGGCATTCTATTAACACTTGTAAGCATCAAATGAAACATGAATGGTTTTCGGCTCTTAGGTTGCACGACCAACAATCCAGAGGCAGAGATTATGGCGTTAATGAGAATCCTATGATGCTCATTCCTTGACAATATATGGTGCATTTCACTCCTGATGATCCTGATCTTAAATCCTCCCTTGCTACATTTATCATTACCGATAAATCAAGGGTGATAATAAGAGATTTAATGATGCTTCTTCTCCCTAACAATACATGCTGTGTTTAGCTCCAGATGATCCTGATCTTAAATCCTCCCTTGCTACATTTATCATTACCGATAAATCACGGTGATAATAAGAGATCATATGATGCTTCTTCTCCCTAACAATACATGCTGTGTTTAGCTCCAGATGATCTTGATCTTAAATCCTCCCTTGCTTCATTTATCATTACCGATAAATCACGGTGATAATAAGAGATTTAATGATGCTTCTTCTCCCCAACAATACATGCTGTGTTTAGCTCCTGATGATCTTGATCTTAAGTCCTCCCTTGAGGGAGGAGGGCCACGAAGTGGCGGAGGGTGTGCACTAATTCGCAAGATCGAGATCCAAGAGATCAGAAGTTAAAAGAGTCTACTGCAACACAAGTTGACGTTGCCTGGTCAGAAAGAAAAAACTTCATTCGGTGAAGCGACACGGTTAGTAGTTTCGCTGCTCTCTATTAGCTATGTTCTTTTTGTGCAATTTGCAGAAGCTTCTGTCTAATTCCTTCCAAGACACCTTGAATGTTGTAACGAACATCTTTTTCAGACACTCGGATAACAATTAAGCCCATTCCTTCAAGTTCTTTCTGTCTCTTTCTATCTTCTTCGCCCCTGATGTCATGAGAACCGCCGTCCACTTCAATTACAAGCCTCAATTCCTTACAAAAGAAATCGACAATGTATCTGCCTATAGGCTTCTGTCTCGTGAATCTGTAACCCTCGACCTGCCTTTTCTTAAGTTGTTGCCAGAGAAGTACTTCTCCAAGCGTTCCGTTCTTTCCAAGTGTTGAGGCTAAGGCTTTCAAATTATGTTCATAAGTTGGATAATCCGTCACAGCAATCACCCATGCAATTGAAGAACATGGGTAGGGTCAAGAGATGGCGCGGTGTAAGTACAGACCTTGTGAGGCCGAGCTGTTTACTCCCCTTTCGGGAGAGTGTCCCCCTCAAGCGGGGATTAAGTTCAAGAGCAAAAGAGCGGTTCATCGTTCCGACACTTCGTGTCCAACCTTTGGGGGTCGAAGGGAAAGCAAAAGGCCGGGGTTGGGGGTAGCGGGTTCGGTAGGAAAGAGCAAGAGAACCTGGCGGACCGTTGACGGACAACGTTGTTTTGAGCAGCGATCAGCGGGTTCACCGCTTTTAAGCGTACAGCGGCTCTTCACAGCGTTCAGCGGGCAACGCAAAGCGGGTTTTCTGAACGAGACAGTGGCCCAGCTGGAGATTTCTGCTGAGTTCGGCTATTTGAAAGATAATCAACTGGACGAAATCGAAGAAAAAGCTGAAAGAATGAACCGAATGCTCTGGAAACTCTCTAAGTCTCTTGAAACTGTCTTCTCGGTGGACGGTGGACCGTTGACGGACAACGTTGTTTTGAGCAGCGTACAGCGGCTCTTCCAGCGTGCAGCGGTTCTTACTGAGCTGTCAGTCCCTATTTTCGCTTCGTTGGTTCTTCAAAGTGTTCAGCAGGTTTTCGGAACCGTTTTTCAAAGAACTAGATCCCGATCAGTTTCATATCGGGATGACAGTTTTGTGTTACTTCACGTCATCCTAGCGCGCTTCAGGCCAGGATCTCGATTCTTGGCGTAAAAAAACTCAATTGGTGAAGATCAAGTTCGGCAATTCGCCTCAGGTTTCCTCGCTCTGAAGTATTTCAAGCAGCCTCGGTCGAAGAGAAGGCAAGTCATTTGCAATAACTACCCATACTATGTCATAGTTAACACCAGAATAGTCATGAATAAGTCGGTCTCTCGTGCCGGATATCTCTCTCCAGGGAATGTCATTGTGAGCGTTTGTGAAGTTTTTTGGGAGTTGTTTTACTGCTTCTCCAATTATCTCTAGGTTTCTGATCACCGCATCCTGTGTTTTCGAATCGGCCATGAATTCATCATATGACATATTCCCAACATAGATTGCAATCCGCTCTATGCAATCGATAATATCCTCAAGGATCGCCCTGATTTCTCTTTTAGACATATGTTATTGACTTCTCGATATCCTGCCTAATTCGGCTGTTTCGTATGCTCTTTAACCCAGAAGGCGTAAGCAGATCGACCTTGTTCTGTACGATACGTTCAAGATGGTCTGCGATCTCCATAAACTCCAAACCGGGTACCTTGTCAAACTCTATGTAGATATCTACATCGCTGTTGTCGCTTTGATTTCCTTTCACATATGAACCAAAAACCCCGATCTTTGAAACAGAAAATCGATTCTTGAGTTCGGGAAGGTTTTCCCGCAATAGTTCGATAATGCTTTCCAGATCATGCATAATATCACCTCACCGGAATTCTACCACACCTGCTGTTCAGGTCGCATGCAAGGCTGGCTTAGGCAGGAAGGGATGCCACCTTCGGTGGGACGCATTGCACT
This sequence comes from Mesotoga sp. B105.6.4, assembly GCF_002896535.1. Taxonomy (NCBI): domain Bacteria; kingdom Thermotogati; phylum Thermotogota; class Thermotogae; order Kosmotogales; family Kosmotogaceae; genus Mesotoga; species Mesotoga sp. B105.6.4. The sequence continues at coordinate 44,087 of NZ_JWIM01000024.1, forward strand.
GAGGAGCATCAGTGGACGCAAGGCTGGCAAGGATCATGCCAGGTCGCAATGCCCGGAAGAGCATCCGGGGACGCAAGGCCCGCTTCGCGGGGAAGGAAAACTAGCCAGTCAGGCTCCGCCTGGCCAGTCTTTGCTTCGCAAAGGCCAGTCTCGCCTTCGGCGAGGCCAGTCACTGCAAGCAGTGGCGAGAAAAACTACAAGAACACAAAACCCATTTCGCAAGGGCAGTTCCGCTACGCGGGCAGAAGAGCCTAGTCTAGGAAAGGGTTACATAGTGCGGGTTAGAAAGATCGGGTTGATAGGAACGGGTTAAGAAATTCGGGTTCTTAGGGGCGGTTTATCAGAAACGGGTTATGAAGATCGGGTGTATTAAGAGCAAAGGCTAGTTCCGGCTTCGTGGACTAAGATCCGCTGAAAGCTAGGCGAGAGAGATCGATGAGGCGAAACCCAGATCCCGTGCAAAACCATCACGGGATGACCCTGAACAGGAGCATTTCAGGGCAGGCTAAGTGAGTGGATTCTGTGGCAGGCTCATTAGCGGAGGGTCTATGGGATAACAGTCCTTCGCGTCATCCTGGCGATGTTCAGGCCAGGATCTCGTTCTCTTTAGGCGCAAAAATGGGACAGACCTTAGGAGCTGGTCAGTTCCAATTTTCACTTTCTTTGCTATTCAAAGCGGTTCGCGTTTTCTAATAAACGGATCTGTGCAGCTTACAGAGGCTCTTCGATGCAAATCAGGTGATGGAATGGAATCATGACAAAGAATTGAGCTTCTGAGCATGTCATCAGAGAATTCCATATCGTTCCGACCCGTCACAAGTGATCATGCTTTGCATAATTCTTCAGTTGTCTGTAGAAGTTCTCTCTTGTTCCAGCCAGAACGATTACGACAACTCCAGTCTCGTCGTAAATCCGATAAGCAACTTCATATTTCGTCTTCTTGTAGATGAAGTGCTTGCAGTATACTCCCGAAAGATCGCCGGTCTTCTTTTCGCCAGCATAGGGGTCATCTCGGATCTCAAGAATGACTCTGTAGTATTTTCCCGTAAGCTCTCTTTCCTTAAGCTTCTTGAAATACTTGAGAGCAACACTCGAAAACCGAACTTCAAACACTTATCTATTCCCCTCTTCAGGAAAGACCTCACTCAAAGTTGGGCTTTCTCTTCTACCTTCAGCGATTTCATCTGCTTCCTTGATCATCGTATCAATCGCCGGCTTTATCTTTCTTCTAATTTCACTGAATTTTGCAAGAAGCTCTTCGCCATTGTATCCTTCTGAAATGAGATCAGCCAGTATCTCCTCTGAAAACTCCTCTCGAGACTCTTGCAAGGGCCGAATTACTATCTGATTTTCCTGAAGTGTACATTCAGCTTCATGTCCAAATCCAAGAAGCTTGTAATACCTCAAAGGGATAGTTATCTGTCTCTTATCCGAAACACGGATTATCTTGCGTTCCTCGATCTTCTTTTTTGTACTACTAGCCATAATGTATGCTCCTTTCACTTTGGAGATTCATCGATTCGATTATATCATTTACCAAGATACCAAGTGTCTTGGGTGGAGAAGAGTTTTCTTATACTCTTCTCTTTCAAAAACACAGAGCTGAAGCCGACTTGTCGGGAAGTGAGGCTAATTGATTGACGCAAGGCGCCGAAAAGCATCGGCGGACGCAATGCCGGCGAAGAACATGCCGGGACGCAAGGCTGGCGAAGACCACGCCAGGTCGCAAGGCCCGCTTCGCGGGGATGAAAACTCCTTCAAGATTAGACGCAAGGCGCCGAGGAACATCGATGGACGCAAGGCTGGGCAAGAACGGCCCAGGTCGCAATGCCCGCTTCGCGGGGAAGATCTTCAGTACCAGTCACCTTCGTTGGCCAGTCTTTGCTACGCAAAGGCCAGTCTCGCCTTCGGCGAGGCCAGTTCCGGCTATGCAGGGCGGAATAGACGCTGAAAGCTTGGTGCGAAAAATCGATAAGAATGAAACCCAGATCCCGTGCAGAAGCACTCACGGGATGACAATACGAGACGATTCTTGAATTCTTTTGTAGGGGCGAACGGCTGTTGGCCCTCTCAATAGACTCATATCGTGGATGAGAAGGAACTTGCCGATTCGCCAAAGCGGTCGAAGAAAGTGTCGACCTCTACGAAGTTGCCATACCGCTTTATTTAGACTTAACGTGCTTAGTAATTCGTTCCACACAATGAATCCGGAAAAAGGCGATTCGATGGTCTGTGCATTATGAAAGCACAAGAGGTCCAATTTCTATTTCAGGCGAAGAGGTCGTCTACGGTTATCAAGTGAACACTTGCATCCTTTGCGGCTAGTTCTTCCAGATCAGAGGTGAACCCGCTCTTGGAAAAGATGACGAATATCCTGTCTTTGCAAGCGATAATCGATCCCCTATCTTTTAATCTCTCAAGTTCGCCTATCCCGATTCTTGCGTTGGTCCACTTGCATTCACCGATTATCACTTGATTATCTCCCAGACCAAGAAGGTCAATTTCCTCTTCCTTCTTTGTTGCCGGGTTGTTTCCCCACCACTTGCCCAACTTCATAATTCTGAAGGGTAGTTCTCCCCTGCCACTTTTGTACAATAAATAGTCCCTGCATACGCTTTCGAAAGCTAGGCCGAGATACTTGCTGAGTCCGTTATCGATCTTCTTGTCCAGAAGCTCTTCTGTCATACCGGTTTCAATAAGTGAGAGGTTAGGAAACACAAAGGTGTACCAGAATCTGAAAAGGTTGTCTCTGATGTAGTAGATCGCCTTCCGTGAAGTGTTTTTCTCTGTAACGGGCACTTCTCGTCCCAATATGTTCAGGTTCAGCAGTGTAGCTATGTACTTTGCAGTCTTATCGTTAGGCTCTCCTACCCTTGTGCTTATCTCGTTCAGGCGCGTAGCGCCTTGAGCAATTGATTCTATTATACTGTTGTAGAGGGAAGGTTCGCGCAGTTCCTGTCTCAACAAGAATCTAGGCTCGGCATAAAGATACGCCGATGTATCGAGAAAGTTGTTTGCGATGTTCTCTCCACATGGAAGATGCTGATTCCACTTCTGCAGATACTGCGGGATGCCCCCCAAAATTCCATACGCGATGATTTTTTCTTCGTTGCTCAGTTCGGGAAAGAACAGCGACGCTTCTCGATAGGTGAATGGCTCGACTCTCAGCTGAGCTGTTCTTCTTCCAAACAAGGGGCTCCTACTGCCCAGCACTTCGCTCTCCATGAAACTCACAGATGAACCGCAAAGAACTAAATAGAGCTTTGTTTCTAGTAGCTCATTATCTATTAGGCGCTGTAGCACTGACGGAAAAGAGCTAGTCGCATTCGCCAAATATGGGTATTCGTCTATTACTAGCAGCAAGCGATTTTCTTTTGCTTTGGACGCAACGAACCTAATCGCCTTTTCCCATGACTCAAATGGAGATAATGTGTCTTTGTGGCCGAAGTGGTCGAGAACGACTTCCGAGAAGTTTCGCAGCATCATTTTCTCGTTGACCTCATCGCAGACAAAGAAGATGCTTTCGATCTCTTTTGAGAACTCTCTTACAAGCGTGGTCTTACCCACTCTTCGACGTCCATATACAACGGCCATCTCGAACTTTCCACTGTCCTTAAGCTTCCTGAGAGAAGCAAGCTCTTTCTCTCTGTTGATGAACATTTAACAACCTCCAACGCAACTACTAACTCGTAAGTTACTAACTCGAGAGTTAATTATATCACCATAAATGCGGTTTTTGCAAAGCGTCTTCTCGTGAGCGCAGCGAACGTCTCGACAGTACTCTTTCTAGACGGTCTTATCGGTGAACGGATACTTGTTCTTGGACGGCTGACGGAGGACCGCTCTTCCAGCGTACAGCGGTTCTCTCCAGCGTCAGCGATCAGCGTTTTTTACAAGCGGGTCTTACCAGCGATCAGCGGGTTCACCGCTTTTAAGCGTACAGCGGCCTTTTCGGTGAACGGGTTCATGATCTTGAACGGTCAACGGCGAACCATGTTTTAGAGCGTTCATCGGGTTCTTGTTCTTGGACTGTTCACGGAGGACTGATCTCTTGAAAGCGTACCGCAGAATTCCTCCGTAGTGGAAACGGATGAATCTTCAAAAAACGACACTAACCTTTCTTCATCTCCTCTTCTTCCTTGACTCTTAATTGCACACAATATAAATAGTTCCTATATTGAGATCGTAAATGTCAAGTAATTCCTGAGCGTTGTTGATTCTTCAGGAACATCTTATTGTTACAGATTTGCTTTGCAGTAACTGGAATTCATGGCAAAAGCCGTCAAGAACCTCTGCTTTAACATCATCAATCAGTGGAGTTGATTCGTGACAACCGCACGAGTAGGCTAATGCACTTTTTGGTCATCTTTTGTATACTATAAATGAGGGAGTTGCTTTATGGACAATGATCTCCAGAGACTGAAGAAACGAATAGAAGAGCTTGAAGCCGCTAATGAACGTTTGAGACAGAAGACGGCAGCCCGAACAAATGGCAGTTCGAAGGTATCACACTATTCATCGCCTGATGAGAAGATTGCCCTCTACAGATCTCTTTTCTTCGGCAGGCAGGATTTGTATGCACTTCGATGGGAAGGAGCAGATGGTTCTTCCGGGTACCAGCCAGTTTGCAAGAACATCTGGAAGAAGGGCGTTTGCAGGAAACCTCAGATCAAGTGCACTCAGTGCGATTCGAGAGAATTCGCGCCGCTTACTGATCGGGTGATCTACAATCATCTTTCAGGAAAGATCTCGATAGGTATTTATCCGCTCATTGAAGACGAAACATGCAGGTTCGTTGCCGCCGATCTAGATGGTGAAAGCTGGATGGATGATGCACGTGCCTTCATGAATGCATGTGCAGCTTTTTTCGTTCCGGTGTATTTGGAGAGATCGAGATCCGGTAAGGGCTGTCATCTCTGGTTCTTCTTTAGCGAGCCGATTAGGGCGTCTCTCGCCAGAAAGATGGGCTTTTCTTTGCTCGCGAAGGTCCTGAAACATCGACCGAGGCTCTCGTTAAGTTCTTACGACAGGTTCTTTCCGAACCAGGAAACTATGCCGAAGGGCGGACTGGGTAATCTGATCGCTCTCCCTTTGCAGGGGATGTTGCGCAAAGAGGGAAACACAGTTTTTTTGGATAAAGATTTCGAACCCTATGATGATCAGTGGGCCTTTCTCTCATCTATAAAACGCATCAGCCACAAAGAAGTTGCGCGTATTCTGCGAGACATTTCTGATGACAGTGGCGGGAACAGAGTTTCTGTGACCGTTGCAAATACTAAGCCGATTCCTGAAGAGGTCACTCTAAGGCTTGACAGCGTTATAAGGATTGAGAAGGATTCTTTGTCGCCCTCGATTATGGGCGAGTTCTTGACTTTATCACTTGAACCCATAAAACAGAGAAGATAGCGTTTCAAACCCGCATGGTTTCGTAGACGCTATTTTTTTGTCTATATTTTGTAGTGGCAACTGATTATAAGATATAGTTGGCTATTAAT
>NZ_JWIM01000059.1:0-42342 GCF_002896535.1 Mesotoga sp. B105.6.4
AGTAATTACTTGTTTCAATTCCTCTTAGGTATTCTGAAAGCAATATCATTTTCTATTACCTCCTTTTCGATTTCTTTCTGTTTCAATTCCTCATAGGTAGTCTGAAAGCCGGCAATTCTAGCCTCGGTCTGAGCCTTCATAAGCTGTTTCAATTCCTCATAGGTAGTCTGAAAGCCTCGACATAGAGAAGCGCGCTTCTGGAATCAAGGTGTTTCAATTCCTCATAGGTAGTCTGAAAGCATGGATCTCGAAAAAGATCTCATAGGTTCTGAAAAGTTTCAATTCCTCATAGGTAGTCTGAAAGCTAGCATTTTCCCACTCCTCTCACTCGTCTATCCACGGTTTCAATTCCTCATAGGTAGTCTGAAAGCAACTAGGAAGCGATGTCGTAGATGTCGATAAGATATGGTTTCAATTCCTCATAGGTAGTCTGAAAGCAAACAATAGCGAATGCTCTCAAGAGCCCTGCGGTTAGTTTCAATTCCTCATAGGTAGTCTGAAAGCTCCAATTTTCTTGATTAGCCGTTGCATCTTTAATTTGTTTCAATTCCTCATAGGTAGTCTGAAAGCTCTCGTTACCCGAATGATAGTGCTGATGACAGAATAGTTTCAATTCCTCATAGGTAGTCTGAAAGCATGAAATAGGAGTTACAACGGCCGCTTCTGCTACTGTTTCAATTCCTCATAGGTAGTCTGAAAGCAGTTGCTATCAACATTCTGTCCGCTCCTGGAAGTGGTTTCAATTCCTCATAGGTAGTCTGAAAGCTACGTGATAGATGAGATATACAGGCGAGCCATCACTAAGTTTCAATTCCTCATAGGTAGTCTGAAAGCCATCATTATTCAGATATTTCCTCGTGAATGTATAAAAAGTTTCAATTCCTCATAGGTAGTCTGAAAGCTTTCTCATCCCTCCTCTACTAACTCGTAAGTCTGTTGTTTCAATTCCTCATAGGTAGTCTGAAAGCTGTAGGTTTGCTGAAAGACAGAAGCGGATTGGCTGGTTTCAATTCCTCATAGGTAGTCTGAAAGCTCTGGTCGAAGAAGGGTGTTAAGGAGACGGTCGAATGTTTCAATTCCTCATAGGTAGTCTGAAAGCCAGGTCGTTGGTGAGAAGCTTCCGAAGGTACGAGATTAGTTTCAATTCCTCATAGGTAGTCTGAAAGCTCCAATCCACAGGAATCGAGATAAACAGTCTTTCAAAGTTTCAATTCCTCATAGGTAGTCTGAAAGCCAGTTTCAGGCCTCATACCAATGTTCTCAGGTGTTGCAAGTTTCAATTCCTCATAGGTAGTCTGAAAGCCAACTGCGCGCAGAAATAGAGGAAAAGAGAGCTAAGTTTCAATTCCTCATAGGTAGTCTGAAAGCGCAGACACGTGCGAGCTGCATGGTTATAACGGTGCTTTGTTTCAATTCCTCATAGGTAGTCTGAAAGCAGCAAACCCTTGCAATCCTCTCGATCTTATTCAAGTTTCAATTCCTCATAGGTAGTCTGAAAGCCCTGAATAGAGTAAGAAGAGATCAGCAAAAGTATATGTTTCAATTCCTCATAGGTAGTCTGAAAGCATTGCCATAGTAACCGTAGCGTACACCCTGATTCGGTGTTTCAATTCCTCATAGGTAGTCTGAAAGCCGCAAATAGTTGAGATTATTGGAAAAGCAATTATAGTTTCAATTCCTCATAGGTAGTCTGAAAGCCGCGTCAACGTCTTTTTGAACGTCATCCATTTTAGTGAGGTTTCAATTCCTCATAGGTAGTCTGAAAGCCTTTTGCACCTTTCGTGCGCCCGCCTCCATATCCATGAGGTTTCAATTCCTCATAGGTAGTCTGAAAGCGGCACGTGGTATATGCACAATTATTCAGATGATGTCATGTTTCAATTCCTCATAGGTAGTCTGAAAGCGCATATATCAGATAGTAGTTTTCGTCCTGATCCTTGTTTCAATTCCTCATAGGTAGTCTGAAAGCTCGCTATGCGTTTCAGTTTATCCCATTCGCTCCTCTGTTTCAATTCCTCATAGGTAGTCTGAAAGCCCATCCGGCCATCAAGACTGAGCAGTGGCTGGAGATCGGTTTCAATTCCTCATAGGTAGTCTGAAAGCGGGAGTTCAGCGGATATTAGAAGCTCCGGATATGACACGTTTCAATTCCTCATAGGTAGTCTGAAAGCCGTTTGCTGACAGGGTTCATCGAGAAAGAGTTGTTGAGTTTCAATTCCTCATAGGTAGTCTGAAAGCGATGAAATGGGAATGTGGTGATGAGATGAAATACCGGTTTCAATTCCTCATAGGTAGTCTGAAAGCTCGTAAGTGCTGTTTGGCTCTGAGAGCCAAAACGTAAGTTTCAATTCCTCATAGGTAGTCTGAAAGCTCCGGAGAAGCTCGCAAAGATGGCATGGAAACAGATGTTTCAATTCCTCATAGGTAGTCTGAAAGCGCTCAAACTTGCTTGCTGAGATGCAGCAATACTCCTAGTTTCAATTCCTCATAGGTAGTCTGAAAGCATTCTTCAGGCCCTCGATGACTCCGCGATACTGTTCGTGTTTCAATTCCTCATAGGTAGTCTGAAAGCTTTGGAGAGAATACAAAGAAGGCGTTCGGTGACGTGTTTCAATTCCTCATAGGTAGTCTGAAAGCTTTCGTTAGTATTCGCTTATGTCCTGCTGTAAAGAAAGTTTCAATTCCTCATAGGTAGTCTGAAAGCTTGATTGCCTGTTTTGAATGTCGAATACCAACAGGTTTCAATTCCTCATAGGTAGTCTGAAAGCGCGAGTGACATTAAAGAACTGGATTTTTTGCCCGCGTTTCAATTCCTCATAGGTAGTCTGAAAGCCGAGATTATTGTGAAGAGTCAGATGAAGGTCCAGAAGTTTCAATTCCTCATAGGTAGTCTGAAAGCCGTGACTGTGGCAAATCTCTTCAAACCGATTCGAGAGTTTCAATTCCTCATAGGTAGTCTGAAAGCAAGCTATGCGCAAGAGTCATTCATGAGACCAAGTCCAGTTTCAATTCCTCATAGGTAGTCTGAAAGCTCAACTTCAACGGAAGGCACGATCACAGTCTCAAAGCTGTTTCAATTCCTCATAGGTAGTCTGAAAGCAGAATTGCCGAATTGGAAGAAAAAAAACCTAAGGAAGTTTCAATTCCTCATAGGTAGTCTGAAAGCATGGATCCGTTTTTCTCAACCGAATCAGAGAAACCTTGTTTCAATTCCTCATAGGTAGTCTGAAAGCCCGCCTCTGTCTATCTTGAATGGCTTCAGGATACTCTAGTTTCAATTCCTCATAGGTAGTCTGAAAGCGCTGTGGGGTATGCTCGGGTAGTACTTTTGTATGTCGTTTCAATTCCTCATAGGTAGTCTGAAAGCCATCCTATTTACTCTCTCAAGAAGCCGTGGGCGACTAGTTTCAATTCCTCATAGGTAGTCTGAAAGCCATAGTAGCCTGTGGGTACGTCTGAAAGACCTGCTGTTTCAATTCCTCATAGGTAGTCTGAAAGCATCGGCTGGGTAACCATGCAATGGGCGGATACTCAGTTTCAATTCCTCATAGGTAGTCTGAAAGCTTTGACCTGAAAGCTCATGTGGCCACCTCCAGAAACTGTTTCAATTCCTCATAGGTAGTCTGAAAGCTAACTGTTTGCGACGACTGTTCAAAATTCTATCTTGTTTCAATTCCTCATAGGTAGTCTGAAAGCGCTTCCCCTCGATAACCAGCTTCGTGACGTTCTTGTGTTTCAATTCCTCATAGGTAGTCTGAAAGCGGCCGAAGAGATTGAATGTGAGTGCGAAGGCTCTACGTTTCAATTCCTCATAGGTAGTCTGAAAGCATCGTGATCGTTGTGGGCACGACATATGGGGCATTGTTTCAATTCCTCATAGGTAGTCTGAAAGCCCGTTCTCGATTCCGAAATAGAAAGAAGGAGCAAGCGTTTCAATTCCTCATAGGTAGTCTGAAAGCAGGTCTCGGAGTTCTTCACTTGCGAGTCGGGAGGTTGTTTCAATTCCTCATAGGTAGTCTGAAAGCCCATTACTATATAGATTATATAGGATTTTCAGCGTTTTGAGGCAACATTGGTTCTTGCCTGTTTTTCAAAGACCGTTCTCTCACGAAATGCATAAAGAAACGAAGAGCTAAATTAGACCGCTTCTGTCGATCCCCTGGTGTTTTCAATTCATCAGGGGTCGACGGAGCTAAAGGATTCCGTCATCAGCTACTTGTTTCTTATCTATTCCGAGTATTTCGAGAGTCAAGTAGTCTTCTGACCTTAGTTTGTAGATTCTCACCGAATCCTCTTCTTTGTTCATGATTTTCCCCAGTCGTTTCTTGAGTGTTTCGAGGCCTGCCTTTGTTAGCTCTCCCTCAAATACGGAATTCTGAACCCAGTCCAGGTACTGCCTGCATATTTTCAGCACTTTATTTACGCGTTTTTCGCCGATATCATAAACTAGAAGCACGTACATCTTTCAGCCTTTCCACGGGCCATACTCTTTCTCTCCTGTTATGTGCTTTTCTATCTTGTACATCTCCAGACGGATGAGATAGCGATACGAGACATTTCTTTTCAGTCCGGGGTGTTTGATAGTTGTCTTCAACTTCTCGTCGTATTCCTTCACGAAAGTCTCTTTTCCCGCATCGTTCATATAAATGCCTTCAAGGTGCTTCGCAAAGTGTTTGGCCTGAATCTGCTTCTTGTTTATCAGGGAGAATATCAAACGGTCTACAAGAATCGGCTTGAAGACCTCGGCGACATCTAGGTTCAGAGAGAAGCTACGGAAATTCGTTGTGTGAAGGTATCCGATCCTCGGATCGAGGTGAGTACGATAAATCTCTCCCAGAACGGTTGTATAGAGCATTGTGTTCCCGAAACTTATCAGAGCATTGAGTCTGTTGAGAGGCGGCTGTCTCGTTCTTGAAACGAACTCAAAGCTAGAGTTATCTATTATAGAATCAAAACACTTGTAGTATAGGTCCCTGAAGTTCCCCTCTATTGCCATCGCTTCATCTATGGTCCCAGTATCTTCAAGGCGTTCTTTCAGTGCGTTTAAACCTTCTATTTCTCTTTCGAGATCCTTTCCGCGTCTGTTGTAGTAAGTCAAAACACTCAGCATGTTTTGCATTGACCCTCTCACAAACCTCTTTGCAAGGTCCATGCGTTTCTTCCCGTCGTTATAAAAATTGGCCTGCTGCAGTATAAGGAAACCTGAATTCAGATGTTCTCTCGGATAGTAGGTTCCAGAATAATAATCATACCGGTTGAAAAAATGAAGAGGAATCTGCTTTTGAGTAAGAAATTCCAAGACTCTCTTGTTAAGATCTATTTCTCCGAAAGCGCAGATTGAATCCGTCTGTTCGACGGGAAGATGAACCTTTTTTCCGTCTTCTTTTTCAAAGACCAGGGTATTGTTCATTCTCACAAGCTTTCCCGAAGTAAAAAGGTACAGCATTCGCTTCATGTCATCACACCCAACAATAAGTGTAGTAAGCACAGTTTTTGCACTTGTTCTGAGTCCGCTCGATCTCCGGAATCGGGCCTTCTACGAGTTTCTGTACTTCTTCGCATAACTTCTTTATTCTGTCTTCTTCTTCATCAGTCAGAGTAATCGTTATCTTCTTTTTCTCTTTCGGCACCAGCAGCTGTCCCTCTGCCTGAACTCCCATTTCTTTTAGCCTCAGAAGGTAGAATAGCAGCTGATCTCTGGCACCTTCAAGAGAGTACTTGGACTTCTTTATCTCGCTGACGATGGTTTTTCCCTTTTTCTCTTCGACCATGTCGATTTTTATGTTGTCTATAGAGATATCTTTTTCTCCTCTGTTTTCGTAAGATGTTTCATGGATGAGCCTACCAAGTGCAAGGTTCATATCTTCGCTTTCGGGAAATATTCTGTGGGCTACTAACCATGCTTCCCTGGCACAGTAGGAATATGAAAGCACAAGGTAACCGGTAATATCTATCAATAAATGTCACACCCGGCCAAGTGGAATCCCGTCGATTCGTCGTAATAGCGTTCTAGCTCGTCTTTCTGAACGTAGCAAAACCCGCTTACTACTGGTGGAAGATCTGCTTCACTCTCATCATGTTTTACGCGATAGTTGATTATGTAAGGTGCGAGTTTTCTTACGATGCTTTTCTTTTCCGCCAGAAGCTTGAATTTATCTTCCGCCGTGGTGGGCCTTTGAAGGACGTCTGTGTAATCTCGCCACGCGGCCTCTGCATTCTCATCAATTTCAAGAAAGACGGGGAAAGTCCTACCGCTCTCATCGATCAGCTTGAAATCAGCGATTTTGGCAAATTCCAACTTGTATATGCTTTCAAGAATCTCCTTTGACTTTATTTCAATGCCTGATTTTTCAATGGCTCGAAAGTAGTCTTCAACGAGGGAATAGAGTTCCGATTCATTGTATAGGGTATTATTCATAGCTTTTTTGGTAGCGGATAACAAAACTGAGTCATAGATCTTGCTCGGTGCACGGTGATTGTTGAAATCCGTAAGTTCGATCAGTTTAATTTTACCTGCTTCTTTTTTATTAGATCTGTTGACTCTTCCGGCGACCTGAACGATACTGTCAAGGGGACCCATGTCGCGGATGCAGTAGTCGAAATCCAGGTCGACACCTGCTTCGACAAGCTGGGTTGTAACCAGTATGCAAGAGCCGCCTTCGTTTTTTATACTTTGTATTCTCTGCCTTCGAACTTCTGGCGGAACTTTCGTAGACAGATAGTAGAGTTTTTCAGCTTCTGTTTCATACAACTCAAGAATTTTCTTGAAAGTAGCTTCAGCCGAAGCTATTGTATTCATAACAATCATCAAAGATTTCTCAGACGAGACCGCTTCTTCCACAGTATCCGGCAGCAGGTTACTTGTGAATTCTTCAAAGGACATCTCGTCGATACGTTCCAGTTCAAATCTGTTGAGCGGAATATCTTCACTGAAAAGAGATTCGGCGCTAAGGCCGAAACACGATGGCATGGTTGCGGTAGAGAATATGAATCTTGTACCACCATATTTGGCGAGTAGCTGCATCACTTTCCCGGTAAGGTCCCAGTATCTTGTGGGAATTGCCTGAATCTCATCCAACACAACTATGGAACCCGGAATCCTGAAGAATTTTGGGGTCCTCTTTCTTGTGAAAATCGAATGGAAGAAGCTCACAAATGTGGTAATAGTTAGCTCGCTGTTCCACGAGTTTATCAGGAGGTCTGCCTCATACTTCTCGTAGTTCTCATCTTCGTTGTCCGTGCCAAAATCTATCTCCGAAAGATGATGCTGCTGTAATAACTGATTTGGAGTCGGTTCGGTCCTACCCGTTTCAACGAAGAGCTTTCGCGCGACATCGTAAGTCTGATCTATTATGCTAAGGAAAGGAAGGCAGTATATAATCCTTGGAATATAGCCTTCTTTCGTTAGGTTTTTTCGCAATTTTATGGCCAGTGAGAGAAGGGTCAATGTTTTCCCGATACCGGTAGGTCCTTTAAGTGCACCAACTTCGAAGTCGATATTTGATGTCGCAAGGTCGTAGAATTTGCTCCTAAGAAGGTTCATGGGATCAGTCCCCGGCATGTCAAAGCCTTTCGCTTTCCTGTAGTCTTCCACAAGTGTTTCGGGGAGATTGCCCCTCTCAGGCATTGGCTTATTCCTGAAGGCCGCATCGGTTTCATCTGACCAGCGCAGAAGGGATGAGAGGTACATATACAATACATAAGGTCGGATATCTTTTCTATCGTCCAGGAAGAAATCTTCGTAATAGTTCTGCCAATCATAAACTAGATCACTTAATTCATCTTTGTCAAGTGGTGGGACATCGATTTTCAGACGAAGTTTGTCGAGAAACCCTTCATTCAGATTGAGGAGCTGCCATTCTATGAGTTCTGAATCGTTGTCGAGGTCACAACCGAATCCAGGGTTTTCAGCCTGACCATGGTGCCGCTTCAAAAGGCTAACGACTATAGGGATTAGATGCTGAATTTCGTTCGGAGCGTTCAGCGTCAAGTACTTTCCTATTGCAAAAGCCCCGAGAGCGGCATGGTTTGATCTGTCTCTCTTGAATCTGCGTTTCATTATCTTGTTTTGAAATTCCGGAGTAGCCTTTCCAAGATCGTGGAAGTATGCGATGGCTTTAACCAGAAAGCCCAGGGTCTTTTCATCGACCCCGAGCAGATTTTCAAAGTCCATATATAGACTCGCGGTTTCGATTTCGGAGATCATCAGGTGATAGACACCATCGAGATGATCCATCAATGGTCTGGGCGATTCACCTTCTCTTGCCGGATGGGAATAAACTTCAAACAAGCATTATCACCTCGTCTTCAGCTCCGTTCAGTTTCACGATTACAGACTGAGAAGGGCTCTTTAACAAAAGAATTCGTTTGCTGTCTTCTTCATAGGCAATTTCCGAGTAACTCTGGACTCTTCTGTCGTTGTCCATGGAAATGGCATGTGTCTCACGGAAGAGATTTAACCCGCTCTCGAATCTGATTTCTCCCTCATCGAACAGATAGACTATGGAATCGACCAACACCTCACCATTCACATCATTTGCCTCATACTCTCCGATGTAATCTATTGAGGCAATGAATTCAGAAATGCCAAGGTAAGGAGTAAAGTGTGTCTCATGGTTCTCGAGTTTTCCTTTCACAACGGATAGGAGTTCAGTGTTTCCTGTGACATAGATCCGATATTTGGGAGAGATAACGCATTCGACTGGAACAAGAATACTGCCTCCGCTCTTAGTGTGGAGGTATTTCAGATTGAAGGTGGTCTTTCTTACGGACCTTAAAACCCTGACGCCAGTCTTCAAACCCTTGGCCTCAAAATAGCTTGACTGCTCGCTTTTGCCGAAGCCTCCGCTTTGAACACCGATAATGTTCCCCAACAGCCCGACAATCGCCGTGCGGGGCGGAACAGAATAAGTCAGCGCAGATGTCGTGGTATATGGCTTTCTGAAATGGGCGTAGTCACTGGCTATGTCGAAGACGAGGACTTTCATGAGTCCTCACCTCACTTTTCCAGTTTTTCAGTCTTGCCCTCCAGTAAACCTTCTATCTCGAATGGTTCGCCATTGAGGGTGAGCTTCAGTCTAGGGTCTATTCTGTATCGAACTTTCTGTATGGAGTTTCCGTATTTGCCGAGAAGTCCCTTAAGTTCGGAAATCTCAAGAACGAAATCTTTGACGCCGCGGATCCTCTCCTCCTCAAGCTCCGACTTCAGCTCAATAGCCTTATCAAGCTCTCCAATATGGAAGTTCTTCTCATCTTCATAGACAACATCTATTAGGAGTCGTGGAAGCTGCTCCATCTTGGATCGGGTAATTAGATCTTTGGTGCCGTCCCACATGGCTTCAAACAGAAAATCGACATCGGCGTCAGTAAGGAGGGTTTCTTTTGCTGTGTTCTGATTGATTATTCCGTAGTAAGCAATGCAGGAATACGGAAGCTGCCACTTCTCGCTGAAACTGCGTTGCCCGCTCTCTTCATCTTTCGTAAAAGCAGCTGTTCCTTGTATAAAAACTGGATCCACTTTATGAAGGGATTTGCCAAATCTGAACTGAACAGGTCCTGTATAAGTAATGCTTTTTATGCCTTTTTCCTTTTTCTTTTTCTTATTATCATTATCTGATGAGTCCCCATCTCTTTTTCCTGATTTGAAAGCCAATGTTCCTCCAAAAAGCCTTAAATCTATGAATTTTTCTAGGAGGGTATTACTAACAATTGAAATCTTTTCAGGATTCATCTTCGTTGGATCCTCACCAAGAATATTCGTAGCTCTCTTTGTGGCAGTTATAGCTTCTCCATTAATGAAAACATCTGATTTGGCACTCCGAAAATAATCTCTTATCGTTCTTTTAAGTCGTACATCCGAGACTACGTTTAGCCCGGTAGTCTCATCCATCCTCGGTTTGTTCTCGTCCATAGGATCTCCGTTAGGATTGCCGTCCTTCACGTCATAGATAAAGACTATTTCGTGTCGGTTCTTAACCAAGTCCGCCATGCTCATTCCTCCTCTTCCACAGTTGCTTCCCCGGCAACTTCTTTTTCAGGTGAACTCATCAACAGATTCCTTGAAGCTTCTCCACACAAGAATGCATAATTCAAGTCTGTTAACGACGACCTCCAATTCATGCCAGCATTCAGTTGGTATCTTCCTGCGAGTTCAAAGAGCTTCTCGACAAATCCAATATGTGAGCCGTTCGCCATCTTCTTCGAATAGTGCTTGTACTTATCTCTTAGATAGGTGAGATGTTCTTTGAAATCGTCCGGCTTCATCCTGTAACCCTTGATCCTCTGATCGGCTGTACCATTGTATCCCTGGTCTTTCTGAATATCCACTACAAGCGCGTGGATCATTCCGATTACAAAGGTGAGCTTCAAATCATCATTTGCAAAGAAACCGGGATACCGCTCAAAATACCCTTCCAGTAATTCCTCCTTTGGCTTTTTCAAACCTAAGACCCCTCCTTCTAAAGGATTATTCAGTCTGTCCAGAAAATAACCCATTGCAACTATCGAATTGCGATCGAAGAATACACTCTTTTGTTCACTTTCTTTCGAATTCATCTTAAGAGAGTAAAAGTACCGCATCGAAGACTTCTTGAAAACATTTAAGTCTGCCTTGGTGCTCTTAAATATGGCCATCATGGATTTCAGAAAATCAGACGGCGGTACGGGATTTTCAGAATGTTCCTTCTTTAACTGAGCATAACCCTTGAAAATCTTCCATAGTATTTCAAATCTGATTCTGGGAGAATCCAAAGGTTTAAGCTCGGCCTCGATATCATCTGCTGTTTTTGCTATGGCCTTCAACCTGGAAGGAGGAACGTCTTCAATGTTCAGGTAAACTTTTACCTCATCCTTTCTTCTTGCCTTGACAAAGAAAACGAAATTCAGGGTCGAATATGCATCTCCTTTGCTGAGCTTCTTGATGAGCCTTGCTTCGAATTTCCCGTATTTGCCATCTTCTCCTCTGAACGAATCTGTAAGGTTCTTAAGTGCTGAAAGGCTATTTTCGGTGAACTGCTGGCTCTTGCCTATTTTGTTACCCGCGAATCTTGGAAGAACGTAAACTTGTGAATCATAGAAGTTGAGAGTTAATTTGTCATCGGCAATCCTTTTACCCAGGGCAAGTTTGGAGAAACAGTCCTGGCAGAGAGGCATAGTAACATCGTGACTCTTGTTGCTCATCATATGTGCAAAACCAGGCTGGTCAATTGTGGCAAACTTGAAGATATTGCTAACTCTGGCACCAACTTCGGTTTCTTTCCCGCACAAAAAGCAAACGCCCCTTCGGGAGTTCGGAAGCCTCTGGACTTCATTTAGAAATGCAGTTCTGAACTCCTTGAACGCTCCCACAGATCGTCCATCGATCAAAACAGTCAAGAAATAGAATTCATTCTTCTCGGTAATCTGCTCAGCCTGTTCCTCAATATCGCTGACGATCTTCTCTTTGTTTTCTGAAAGAATATCTTTGATGCCATTCGCAAGTGTACCGGGATGCATCTCACAGAACTTTACGAATCTGTCAATCAAACCTACGGGGCCTTTTTTTGAAGGTTTGAGAGTCAAAGAGTATGGATCCGGTTTTGCAGGAGGGGTCTTTCTGTAGAGGTAATTGGCATCTGTTTTGTATCCTAAGCTACAGCCGGAATAGAGTAGTTTGTCGTTTTTTGTTTCCAGATTTATCGTTACGATTCTGGTGTATTTTTTGCCGAGATCCTCCGTCAATTGCTGGGTTTCATCGAACTCATCTTCATGGCAAATTCCAATTTCGAAGAAACTCTTGATCAATTCTGATCACCTCCTTTCACTGATTTCTATCATTCCAAATCCCTGTGCATTCTTTGAACCTAGTCCCCAGTAGTAAGCTATCGATATAAGCTCCGGATCTGCGTTGAGCTCAAAGCGGAAGTCCCAGGCAATTTGAGTGAAATCCTTGTACTTGACAATTCGTTGAACAGGTCTTGAGGCAAGTTTGAAGGAGAAGGATTCTCTTGCTCTGACGGAATTACCCAATGCACTTGCCTTTCTGTTGAGGTTTTCCTGAATCTGAATTGCGAAATCTTTCTCTGCCGGATTGTAGAAATATGTTTTCTTTCTCCCGTCTGCTGTCATGAGAGTCGAATAGACAGTTATTGGTGATATTGTTTTGGCCGCTATGTATTTCGTTTCCGGAAGTGTTGGTTCTACTTCTATCGATCTAAGATCAAGGGTTGCACCGAGAAGTTTAATCCCCCCGTTCTTCATAAGACCGTTTGCAAAGGCTTGGACATAGTCTTCTAGTGGCGATGAGAAGTGCAAGCAAATCGGAGAAGTTAGCGAGATTGAGCCTTCATTAATGCTTTGTTTGTGACCAAAGAGTCGAGAGAAAGTGAATGGTCTTAGGGTTCTTTTATTCACGGTTAGGCCAAAGTCGTGGCTTTCCGGGATTACGTCTGAGAGTATCTTGTATATTGCCGACTGAAGTGGGTGTGAGTAGCTAATTGGAAGAGAGATAGGTTTTTCGCTTTTAAGTGAGACTTTTATTCTCAAAGTGAAACCTCCATAAAGCGGCCTCTTATATTGGTTTTTTGAATAAGTGACATGAATTCACTTGGGCAGTCTAGAAAAACGAAGCCCGGGGTTTCAAATGCTGCGAGCAATCGCAAAACCATCACCTCAATTCATCTTGTGTAGGCAATATTCATTTGACAATTAGTGTTAAGGTAACAACGTAATGCCCTATTTAAGCGATTCATAATTGTTCTGGCAAAGACTTCATAAGGCTTGATTTATGTTCATTATATCGCTTGTAACAAATAAATCAAAATCCAAGAATGTATTAAGGCCTTTTGAAAGGATGCAACGGATTATGCGGTTACAAAGACACGAAAGTGTCGAAAAACAAGAGCTTCTGAAAGGATCTACAAGTAAGAATTGCACTGGCACATAAGGATAGAAAAACTCACCTCCCTGTAGTAAGTGGCTGAAGTATCGCCCATTCGAAGAGTAATTGGTTCAAGTCCAAACACCAGTGTGGACAAAACAAATAAGAGAAAGAAGTCAGTTCTTCTCATTTCGATCCTCCTTCTCTCGTTTCAAGCTTCCCCAAAAAACGATCGGATCCAAACAAAATTATAAAGGAGTTTACATTGAAAACAAAATTAAGCGCTTTCGATTGTTTAAAAAAGACCCGGCTCTGAAGCCGGGCCAAAAAAGAAGGTGAAAAACACTTGGTTCTTTTTGTGTCCTTGTCGCTCATAAACATTACGTTTCTCAATCGCTATCTGCAAATAGCAATTACTTCACCAGCACCTTCATCGCCGTTTTCCAAAGTCCCGGATAAGACCCATCACGTTTCAAGAATTCTCATGAAGCCATCGAAGCTGGTTATGACGTCCTGTAAGTTCGAAGCTATTATGCTGTTTCTTGCATTCCTTTGCTTCTTACCTGGTTTCATAGCTGACATGAACTGGCCAACAAAAGAAATTGTTAATGCAATCCAAAGTCATTGACGCAAACCAAGCACTACAGTATTCGCATTTTAACCTAAATTTCTTCATAATATCGAATCTGGTTCCTCCAGTACTGCTTTGCACAGAAACTTCCGAAGAAAACAGGATCAACCAATTTTACGAACAACTCCAGATACCAATGCAGTTATAATACTTATTCCGTTGCATTATTGGTGATTTCCCCTGATAGCAGGTGCCAATAGTAGTCTGAACACATAAATTGATATGAAATTGACCAGAGAAGTCTGTTTCAGTTATTTTTGGGAAAAGAATCGCACGATTTTTCTGACTTTTAGCTTGCCCTTCCGTAGAAGTGGTTAACGAACCCTACAATGAATGTCATGTCGTATTCTCTGGGAAACACTATGTCTTCTCCCATGGAGAAAAGTTCAGGGAACTTCACTGCCAGTTTTCTCAGCTCTTCCCTTGTGGATGATGTAAGAGGCTCGGTGTTGGAGGTCTCTTTCGAGAGACAGACATAATGTGCAGTGCTAAGATCGTCTGTAAGGTCCGAGACAGAGATTATCGTGTAGGGGATTAATCTCTCCGTTTCCATCCGCTTAATCTCCAGGAGAACTCTCAAAAGTCTTTCCGAAAATTCTGCGACCAGTTTCTCTTTAGCCTGTTCGAAAGACATCCCTGATTTCTTGAATTCTTCGAGTTTCTTTCTGCAAAGAAGTATCTCACGACGTGTTACAGACTCTGTATAGACCAGCCCATTAATACTGGCCGAGTTCTCCCACTGTCTTTCGAGCGCGAGGTGATTAAGCTTTCTCTCAACCGCCGACCTAACTATTTCTTCCAGTTCTTCATGCCAGTTCCAGCTCATGTTATCATCTCCTTAAATCTCTTCCCTTGAAGTTGATTGCTGATTTACAGGATGTCCAGGATGGTTACTATCCGTGTCGATTCTCTTCTCCTTTTCCGATGTTGCTTACAAGCACGGATTCCTGTCTTTCTCTCAACTCAGTTTAGTTTTAGTTAGACAGCTCATTATCTGCCGGGAACCATCGAGGGGTCTCGCCGGTATCGTACCGGGCTACTTCCGTTTAAAGAAAAAGAAAAATTTGAAAAGAGGTCAGCGGACAGTGCGATAGCCTGTAGTATGCACTCGGCAAATCGCGTAGAATCTGTTCCGTTCAATTCAATTTCCGTCTCTTTTGCGATTTTGAGACACTCCTTCTTCAGGCAGAAACAAATTGCTGAACTGTTCCCTTTCGGCTTCCGTAAGTTTAGCTATCTCTGCCTCAAGATCGCTAATCTTCTTTCTGAGTTTTTCCGCCGCCTTTCTGTACTTCAGAAACCTCTTTTCATCCACTATCGGGATTTTGATGTTCTCAACATTTCGTACACTCAGACCTCTTATCACCGTCCCTGTGGAAATCTGGGTTAGCAGGGACCTGCCATATTCGCTCCTTAGCAGTTCATAAAGCGCCCGGGCCGGGTATCTCCCCTGATCAACTCTTATGCGGATTAGATTCGCCCCTATCGCTACAATTATCCCTTCATCATACTCCCTAACCATCGCCACTTTATCTACGGTGCCCTTCGCCGATAGAACTATATCGCCCGGATAAAGCTGAATTCTTTCGACCTCGTCCCTATCTTCGATGTATATTGTCTCCGCCTTTTCAAGATTCAACTCCCCGTTTCCCTCAATGTCGGAAATCTTGAGCACATGAACCTTAAAGGCACTGCCTTTCTCCGTAGTGGTCTTCAATCTCCTCTTATCAGTGCCCGAGGAAACCTCGGCGATTTCCCCAATTCTTACGCCCGGAAGCTTTGAGATAGCTTTGACAAGTTTCGCTTCTTCTTTGGATGAGGGTATCTGCATAATATAGGCTGATGGCAGAAGAGAAAACCCGTGCGTTTCCATCTCGGAGAACGACACTATTCGCGATAAGCCGTCTATGTCCTCCCACTTGCTGTATGTATCAAGTGCGAGTTCTACCAGTGATGATCCAGATAGTTCTTTGTCAAGAGCCGTACCCGAAATAGAGATCATGAGAACCGATCCTTTTCGCGACTCCTGTTTGTCCCTGTTTAATATGAGAATGCTGCTTGCAGGCACAGAAAGGTTTGACGGTAACGAGGGAAGTTGGATGACTGCTTCGACGAGGTCATGCTTGACAAGGTTCTGCCTTATGATTCCGTCGGCGAGTTCCCTTATGAGGGCGCCGTTTTGTATAGAGGCGACAAGTTTTCCGTTCTTCTTCAATGAGCTGATTCCGTGCTCAATGAAAGCCCATTCGCCTGTCCTGGGGATACCGTAGATGAATCTCATATAACTATCGCTTTCAAGATCTTCCCTTCCCAGTCTCATTCCCATTGGCGGCTCGCAAACAACCCTGTCAAACTGTTTGACTGAATAACCTTTAGTATGTATAGGACTTCCAAGAGTGTCTCCGCAAGCCAGACCTTCTGAACAAACATCCAGTACTTCCATAATGACTCTAGTGAGGATACATATTTCCCTATCTATCTCCTGCCCGGCTATTCTCACCGGCCTGTTGCCAGACCTTTCAGATAGATACCTGAAGGGTCTGCCGTAGCCAAAAGCGGGATCGTATACCACCATTTGCGGATCATATTCAAGAACGCCAACCATTATGTCTATGAACAATTGAGGCAGCAAGGCAAGCCCATGTCTGTTAGTCTCTTCAAATGTCTTCGTCATGAGATCGTATATGGAGTAAGCTGTCTTTCTAATTTCCGCCTTCTCGACCGAATTAATAACGCCCTCAAGATATTCCAGGGCAGTATCTACGAATATGCTTTCGTTCTGGCAAATCGATTCTGCAGAACCCAGAATCTCATTGAAAGGAATGTGGGGGTATTTTTCCGAAAGATACTCTGTTTCCTCTCGAAGCAGACAGTATCTTCTTGACGAAGGACTGGCGGTTACTGGAATCGGGCCATCTTTGAGCCGCGTTTTTCTTGCCAGCATTTTCAACCAAATGAAGCCAAATACACTCCTCACTGCTCTCTCGCTGCCCGTTCTGTCTCTTAGTAGAGAAATGAGACTCCAAAGGTTCTTCTCGAATTCTTTAATGTCCAGCATGCTGACACTCCTACGACCAGTTCCATCTGGCAGTCTTGTTCTTATAAGCGGTTATTACCACATTCCCTACGACCACAAGTCTTAATCCGTTTAGAGAACCATGTTCTCTATCGACATGTTTCTTACCGACAAATACGTGCACTGCGTTACTAATATGCTTCTTTGCCCCGTTCATTAGAGCATAGATCAGATCCTCTTTATTGATACCTCTTTGATTCATCCGCCTCAAAACATGATCAGACAAGTACAAACCCGTTGAAGCCAGTTCTCTCATCATGCATCACCTCCCGGTGGCCTTTCAAATATATACTATCACAAACGGTATTCGGTAAGTCATACTATATACATTACAACATAATTAAGTATTGCATAACCCAACAATCTTTCAGATCCATTCATGCTTCTGCGTAAACCTAAGACATTGCATTGGGCAAGCGTGAAAAGTAAACCCCGTCGAACCGGGGTCTGGTTATAGTTTTTATTCAGCATTTAAACAGCACTGAGCAAGACTTCCGCGCAAAAGATGCACGTGCACATTAATATAAACAAGAGAAGACAGAACAAAAGATATTCTTTCTCCTAAAGGAGAAACGAAAGTTTGGCTTTCGCTTGAACTGGAAAAGTTGAGAAATCAAGGATATTCTTGCTGACAGGACAGGACTTGGAATCGTTCTTTGTTTAGATCAATCGAGAAAGGGTATATCGAGACGTTGCTGTGCTCACAAGAAGGCGAGAGATAGAAAAGCCAGTCTGCTGCGCAGGCCAGTCAAGAGGCGAGAATCATCGCCGCCGGTACCACTTCGTGGTGCCAGTCTCAGCTTCAAGCTGAGGCCAGTCACTGCAAGCAGTGGCAACATAGTGACTTTCATTTTGCTTGCAGTATTGGCTATTATCAGAACTTCAACTGACAAGCGCGTAAGAGACAACCGAAAGGACCGGCACAGATACTAATCTCCTGGCGCAGTCTTATACATAAGGGCAGTCTCAATATGAGTGATCTTGTAGGAAGTCGTACAGGATCTCTGCGGTTGTGAAGGCGAGGGCGGTAACGGTGTCGGCCGCCCCGTAGTATATGGCGATTCTGCCCGTTTCGGGGTCCTGAAGGCTTGCGCAGGGGAAGGTGACGTTGGGGACGTCGCCAATGTTTTCGTAAGGCATTCTCGGGTTGAGTATGTAGTGTTTCGACCTTTTGATTACTTTCCAGGGCCTCTCCAGATCGAGGAGAACCACTCCGGCGCTGTACACGAAGCCGTTGCAGGATGTCCATACTCCGTGATAGATTAGCAGCCAACCTTCCGAGGTCTCTATCGGAATAGGTCCGGCCCCCACTTTGGTCGATTGCCAGCCAGACACGGGTGACATTACATGCCTGTGGCAGCCCCAGTGAATCATGTCGGGGCTCTCGCTGTAGAAGATGTCTCCGAAGGGAGTGTGGCCGTTGTCGCTCGGCCGGCTCAACATTGCAAACTTTCCTTTGATCTTTCTCGGGAAGAGGACCCCGTTTCTGTTGAAGGGAAGGAATGCGTTCTCAAACTGATAAAATCTCTCAAAATCGTAAGTGTAGCCAACGCCTATGGTAGGCCCGTGATAACCGTTGCACCAGGTTATGTAATATCTGTCTTCCAGGAAGACGACTCTGGGATCGTATCCGTAAACGAATCGGCCGATTTCCGGGTCTTCGGCATTAAATTCGATTTTCTCCTGATCTATGTTCCACGAGAATCCGTCTTCGCTTCTTCCCGAGTGAAGCTCCATGACAAGCTCTTTCGTATCTATACGGAATACTCCCCTGAATTCATCCTTGTAGGCTACGACGGCGCTGTTGAAGATGCTGTTTGCGTCTCTCACCGTTTCCCGTGTGATTATGGGGTTTTTCGAGTATCTCCAGACCGGTTCGAGATAATCTTTGGGTCTCTCTTCCCAGGGGAGATTTTTGAGTTTATGGCCGAGCATTGTGATTGACAAAGAGGTCCTCTCCTTCCTCTCTCCTATATGACTTTAACCGAGTCCCTTTCGACGAGGGCCGTGGGCAGAACTATATTCCTGAATACTCTCTTCTGGGTGAGCCTCAATCTCTCTATAAGCAGCTGGGCCGCGGCGCTTCCCATTTCGATTCTCGGTTGCGAGACGGTGGTTAATGCGGGGATCGTATAGGGCGCGTGAACGGAATCGTCGAACCCGATCACGGATACGTCGTCTGGGACACGAACACCGTTTTTGTGAAGCTCCTGCATTGCCCCCATTGCCACGTGGTCGTTGACGGCAAAGATCGCCGTGAAGTCGATACCGAAATCCCGAAGGTAATCACGGATCGCCTCATGCCCGTGGTGAGGTTCGAAGCCCCCTATCCTCGCGACTTTCAGATCGAAATCCGAGGTCCTCGAAGCGAATTTTCTCAGCCCCTTCAACCTCTCCTTTGAAGCATGCACTCCTTCCTGCCCCGGGAGAAAGAGGACCCGTCTGTGCCCCTTTTCGTAAAGGAATTTTGCAACGTTGTATGCGGCAAAGGAGTTGTCTATGTTTACGGAGTCGGCCTTTATTTCTCTTATTGGGGAGTCGACGGCGACAACGACTATCCCACTCTCTATGAACCTGTTGAGCATGTGCTCGTCGCTGTGAAGAGTCGCAACTATGACTCCATCTACCTTTCGCTGAAAGTATTCGTTCAGAATCTCTTGTTCACGACTGACCATTTCTCTGGCCATGGCAAGCATCACGTTGAAACCGTTTTTGTGAGCATAATCCTCAACTCCCATGAAGATTTCGCCGTAATGGTTTCCCATTGTGTTGGGCAGGAGGACGCCCAGGGTTCTGTATAGGCTCTTCTTTCGAATCGAAGGCATGGGATGGTAGTTGAGTCTATTGATCACCCTCAACACGCGCAGCTTCGTATCTTCGGAAACATAGCCGCTTCCGTTCAATACCCGAGAGACGGTCGCAATCGAAACCTCGGCTTCGGCAGCGACATCCTTTATCGTCACCATCCAGTCCTTTCCCCCTATTCGATGAGCAGGGTTTCGTCAAAAATGTCGTACGGCTCTTTCAGCATCTTCTTGAAACCATTAACCGAGCCTTGCTTTATGATTTCTTTCAAAAGGTAGTAGGAGGGTCTCGGAGTGAGGCTTCCATCTTTGAAGTCCACACTGACCAGTCCAAAACGCATCCCAAGGCCGGAGGCCCATTCATAGTTGTCGGCGAGAGACCAGTGCATGTACCCCTTCACGCTGAAGCCCTCTTCAATAAGCTTTTCCACTGCTTTCAGGTGGCCTATGAGATAGTATGGCCTCAGTCCGTCCGTGGCATCGGCGATTCCATTCTCGGTTACGAAGACTGGAACGTCGTACCTTCTCATAGTCGTCTTCAGTATATTGTATAACCCTTCGGGGTAGATCTCCCAGCCGAAATCGCTTGTCGGTCTGCCCGATCTGGAAAGCGAGGTGGGCTTGCAGCCCTGCCCAAATCCCGGCAGGGTTCTGTATCCGCTGTCGCTCTCTTCATCGCTTTCTACTACCATCCGTGAATAGTAATTCAGGCCCAGAAAGTCCGTACTATCTTTTATGCGGTCGATAAATTCAAACTGAGCTTTCAGGGCAGAATCGACCGCCCTTTCCTCCCCGTCTATCCAGCTCAAAGCGTAGATCAGCCCTACCGGAGAGCTCGTTTCTTTCTTTAGTTCCTCGTATCCAAGTAGATGGGCATTGATTAGATTGTCGCGGGCTACCCGCGCCAGTTCGGGCCTGATTATCGAGGGAGGGAACCCGGAGGCTCTGTTTCTGTATCCAAGCGTAGCCAAGACGTTTGGTTCATTCTCGGTCGACCACATGTCGACGATGTCTCCGAGTCTCCTTCCGCAGAGACCGGCAAATTTACGGAATTCCTCCGCAGCGCGGGGATCGGCCCAGCCCCCGGCGGTGAAATCGGAGTATCTGTTGACCCTAATCGGTTCGTGGAGCCAAATGGGGAGTGAGAAATGGTTGAGATTGACTATCACCTTCATTCCTCGGTTTCTTATGTCCCCGATGATCCCTCTGTAATGCTCTATCGCTTCAGTGTTGCATATGTCATCCAAATCATCTGCCCATCTCTCGAAAGTCGGTTTGGGGAGGATTCTAGACCACTCCAGACCTATTCGTATTATCTTCATTCCCGCGCCGGCAGCAAGTCTGTGGAACTCCTCGAAACCTGTCCAGTAATTCGGCCCGCTTTCGGGAAACGTCCCGCTGACTATCCCGTTTTCGATGTTCAATTTATCATGAGCCCAAACGTACCAGTCCGAGCCGCGGTCGATGCTCTCGGGGGAGCTCCTACCCATTTCAAACTGAAATCC
Organism: Mesotoga sp. B105.6.4; assembly: GCF_002896535.1. Taxonomy (NCBI): domain Bacteria; kingdom Thermotogati; phylum Thermotogota; class Thermotogae; order Kosmotogales; family Kosmotogaceae; genus Mesotoga; species Mesotoga sp. B105.6.4. Next base: position 20,873 of record NZ_JWIM01000059.1, read on the forward strand.
CGAAAGAGAGGCACCGAACAGGAAATCTTCGCCAAACATGTCTTCATCTCCTTTGTACGGCAACATAGTGATCCTCTTCAACTTCCACCATTTCATGTTCCGCGTCCACGATGGGATCGAAACACTTCCGTCCGTCTATTTTCTTTTTGTGATCGCTTTCAATATCCTCCCACTTTTTGTCGAGCCTCGGTACTGAAGAGAGAAGTTTGCATGTGTAATGGTGCTGGGGGTTGAAGAAAACTTTGTCAGTTCTTCCCATTTCTACGACATGACCTTTGAACAGTATCACAGCTCTTTCGCTCAAATAGTAGCCGAGAGACAGGTCATGAGTTATGAAGAGGATTGAAAGCCCCTTCTTTTTGAGGTCTGCGAGCAGGTTCAAAACGTCGATTCTTGTAGAGGCGTCGAGCATGCTAATCAGTTCGTCGGCAACTAGAAGGTTCACGTCCAGCAGCAGGGCCCTGGATATCAGGATTCTCTGGAGCTGTCCGCCGCTCAGCTGATGAGGATACTTGCCCAGAATCTGATCCGGATCGAGGCCAACCAGTTTCAGGACCGTGTGGACCTTGTCCAGCCAGTCGCTGTAGTGCATCTTCGCAAAGAAGACCGATCTAAGATTCTCGAAGACTCTGTCAACTTTGAAGATAGGATTATAGGAGCTGAAGGGATCCTGAAAGACGCCCTGGACCTTTCTGTAGTAGTCTCTTAGCTCGGCGCTCTTCAGCCCGCTTATATCGCGTCCGTCAAGTCGTATTTCCCCTTCAGTGATCGTCAGCAATCTCAAGATCATCTTTCCTATGGTGCTTTTTCCGCTCCCGCTTTCGCCTATGAGCGAGGTGACCTCTCCCTCTTCGATCTTGAATGAGACATTGTTCACGGCCTTGAGCCTGCCTGAAGAGAACATTCCCGTCTTGAAGACCTTCGTCAGATTAATGAGCTCAAGCATCTAGTTCACTCCCCAGCAGGCCACCCAGTGTGAAGGCTCAATTTCAACCATGGGCGGTTCCTCTTCGCACTTTTCGAAGGCGATCGGGCATCTGTCCCTGAATCTGCAGCCCCGCGGAGGCGAGAGGAGTTGAGGGGGTTTTCCAGGGATCCCTTTCAGTCTCTTATCTGTGTAGTGAACGCCGACCTCCGGCAGAGACGAGATAAGCATCTTCGTGTAGGGATGGACGGGCCTTTTTATTATCACTTCCGTGGCGGCCCGCTCGACAAGCTTGCCCGCGTACATTATAAGAATAGAATCGGCTATCTGGTAGAGGATGGAGATGTCATGGGTAACGAAGATGATGCTTTTGACGAAGCCCTTGTCCCTGAACTCCACGATCATCTCAGCCACTGCTCGCTGAGTCGAGACATCCAGGGCCGATGTGATCTCGTCGGCTATCAGCAGAGAGGGATTCAGAAGCGTCGAGATAACCATTACGGCCCTCTGCTTCATTCCGCCCGACAGTTCTACGGGATACATCTTCAGGACCGAACTATCCAGACCCACGAGATCCAACCTCCTGTTGAGTTCGGGGAGAGTTTTTTCGTAACCCACACCGTGACAGGCGAGAAGATCTGAGATGAGTCTCTTGAGCTTCACGGTGGGATTCAAGGCATTCATGGCATACTGAGGGATTATCGAGATTCTCTTGTATCTGAAGTCGTTCATCTTCCTTTGATCGCCGATTGGGAGTGGATTTCCGTCAAGAGAGGCACTGCCCTCCACGAGTTTCATCGGAAGGCGAAGCATTATTAGGGAGTTGCTGAGAGTCGATTTTCCGCAGCCCGATTCTCCGGCAATTCCTGCTATCTCCCCATCACGAAGGTCGAAACTCACACCGTCCAGTGCCTTTATATCTCCCTTAAGAGTCTGGTAATAGACTCTAAGGCCATCCACGCTTAGAGACATTGTCACAGCTCCCTCAATTTAGGATTGAAGACTTCGTCCAGTCCAGTATTCATAAAGTAGAGCGCGCCGACGATAGCCGTAATGGCTACTCCGGGAGGTATCAGCCACCACCACATTCCTAGCTGAATTGCGCTCCAAAGAACCGCATTCTGCATCATGAGTCCGAGCGAGATCCCCTGAGTCGGGCCGAGCCCGATGAAATCAAGCGTAACGGCCGCGAGAATGGCGCCTCCAAACTGGAGTATGAACGTCATGAAGAGATAGGACATCATGTTTGGAGCGATCTCCCCAAAGATTATCCTCAAGGGTTTCATGCCAGTGATTCTTGCGAGGTCCACAAAGTCCCTCGTTCTCAAAGTGAACGTCTGGGCCCTTATCGCTCTCGCCGCCCACGGCCAGGAGGTGAGCCCTATAAATATGCTCTGGACGAGTATTCCCCTGTACGGCAGATAAGCCGCAACAATGAGAAGGAGGGCCAGCGTCGGTATCACGGTTACCACATTGGTCAACATATTGAGCAGCTCGTCGATCATGCCTCCATGGTAGCCGGCTACGAAGCCGATTAGGACTCCCAGAACTGTCGCTAGACCTCCGGCAACCAATCCGACCAGGAAGGTTGACCTCAGCCCGTAAACCGTCTGCGAGAAAACATCCTGTCCGAAGGTTGTAGTTCCTAACCAGAACTCTTTTGAAGGAGGGTGGTAACCTGGCCCCGCATAATCGAGCGGTCCGTACTTCGCAAAGAGAGGTCCAAAGATCGCCAGTAAGATGAAGATCACCAGTATGAAAAAGCCGACCTTCAAACGTCCGTTCCTCAGGGCGAAGTATAGAAATTCATTCTTTGTCTTCATACAGTCTCTCCTTCTGCCGTGTGCCTGATTCTCGGATCGATCAGTATATACGCGATATCCAGAATGATGTTAGCCAACAACACGCCGACGATTATGAACAGAAAACAGCCCTGTATTAGGAAGTAATCCTGATTCATTATCGCTTCCTTTAGAAGATGTCCGATGCCGGGGTATGAAAAGACGACTTCGGTAGCAAGAGCCCCGGCAACTATGACACCTAGCTGGAGAGCCAGTCCCGTGATCTGAGGAAGGACCGCGTTCTTATAGGCATACCGTCTGACCAGTCTTCCCGAGGCACCCAGAGATTCAAGGTATCTGGAATACTCGGCCTCGAGTTCGTAGATGATCATGTTACGCATTCCGATGGCCCAGCCTCCAAATTGCACGAGAAAGAGAGAGCTGAAGGGAAGTATCCAGTGCTTCAGGAAATCCCAGATGAAGGTCCAGCTCCAGTTGGGAACCATTGAAAAACTGTAGGCACCCGCTATGGGGAGAACGTCTAGCGCGACCCCAAAGAACCAGGCCAGAAGTATACCGAGCCACATGTAGGGCGTGGCCGTAAGCACGTACCATATAGGCAAGACGATGCCGTCAAGTTTCTTCTTCCTGGCGGCGAAGGCGCCGAACTTGTTCCCGGCTATATAACTCAACATTATTGCGGGAATCAAAAGGGCAAGATCAAAGGGCAGGGCCCTGGCTATTACCCTCGTAACGGGAGCCCCTGTAACATATATGCTGACTCCGAGATCGCCTCTGAAAAGGCCCGCCCAAAAAGCGAAATACTGGTGAAGAGGCGACTTGTCCAGCCCGTAGATCTCGTTAAGGTAGCCGGCGATTACCTCGGTTGTATCCGATCTGGTGGAAAACCTAGACAGTAGATTCGTAATTGGATTGCCGGGCATGAATCGCGGTATCATCCAGTCTATCGTAACCGCAAATACAAATGTCAGCAGGTAGATTATTATCTTTCTTCTGAAATAGGCTCCCACAGTCTGAGTCTCCTTCCTTTACCCTACCCACGTGATGGAGAGCTTCATCTTCTTGCCCCACCAAAAGTTATCTTCAGTTGAAAGTGCGATACTCAATCCCTTCCGATCACCCATTTAGATTTCGAGGCTCTTCAGGCTCTCGCTTGACAGAGAGAGGCGATTAGACAGGTTTTTCTTTCTTCATAGATTGCTGAAAGTTGGTCAATCATGTTTAGAGACTGCGCGTATGAAGACCTGGGTGCAACCTTATACTCATAGGCAGTCCAGCATCTCGATCTCTCCAGTCTGTACCATTATCGCTATTATCTTTCGGAATTCGGACGTCTTGCCAGAACTCTCTTGTTTGTCACTCAGCGAAAAACAACACTGGGAGCCCGAACATGACAGGTTGAATCTCGCATGAGCCAAACCGTTTAATTTCAGTCTGCCAAAAGCCCCCACGGGCCGGAAATCCATGGGGGCGAAGATTATACTCTGCTACTTAGCCTCCAGGGCTGTCAGCATGAATATACCACCGAGCTGCCATTTTCCGTTCCAGGTACATGGATAGTAGTGAGGGCCATGTTCGCTCGGCCAGTTGGTCCAAACATTGGTACTTGCCTGGAACCACATTCCGTTGAACCAGAGGGGAACGTAGGGAATCTCTTTCAAGAAAAGCTCTTCCAGTTCCGACATGATCTTCTGCCCAGTCTCGTAGTCATCGACGGGCGTTCTGTCGAAGGCTTCCATCAACTCAAAGGCCTTGGGATTGTTGTATTTTCCGTAGTTGCCCTGAGTCTGCTGTTCTCTGATATCCCAGAATAGCCAGTAGTAGTAACTCCATACTGTGTTAGACAGGTTGCTGTTGAAGTTGTTTATCGCCATATCAAAGTTGCCGCCGTAAAGCTCGTCCTGATACCTCGAATAGTCGGGGAACTCTGCCTTTGCATTAATGCCCACGGCGTTCAGGTTGTTGGCTATTATCTTTATCGACTCCATCCAGTCGGTCCAGCCGAAAGGAACAATGATAGAGAGTTCTATCTTGGAACCGTCCGGTGCCTCGACGAATCCGTCTCCGTTAATGTCCTTGTAACCCGCATCGGCAAGGAGCCTCTTGGAGACAGACGGATCGTACTTGAATCCATACTGCTCGACAACCTTTTCATCGTAATACTTCATCCAGGCGTCGATAGGAAGAAAACCAAGCGGGTTAGACTTGATTACCTGGTTTTCGAAAACCCTTGTGACTATGTCGTCGGCGTTTATTGCCCAGGCAACGGCCTTCCTGAAGTTAACATCATCCATCGGCTTTCTGCTGTTGTTTAGAAAGAGAACTGCCGTATTGTCGGAAAGCATGTAAGGTGCGCCATCAAAATATGTGTGGATTCCGTAAGCGGATTTGACGGCGGGGATTCCGGGAAGGAAGAAGTTACTGATATCCAGTTCCCCCTTGAAGATCATACCGAGAGCTACGTTGTTTCCCGAAACGGTGAGGTAGACTATTCTCTTGGGCGTCGGCTTTATTCCCAGCTGCTCGATAGCCCACCAGTTCTCGTTTCTCAGGTAGATCATTCTGTCCTGCCCGTAACCTTCGGCTGTGTAGCAACCCGTTCCAATAGGCCCCTCATTCGCTCCAGTCAGAATTTCGGCTTCCGTCTTGTTTTTCCATATGTGCTCGGGAACCATAGGCAACTGATAGAGCTGGAAGGACCATTGCTGATACAGCGGTTCGGTGAAGTGGACGCGTACGGTCAGTCTATCTACAATCTCCACTTCTTTCATCCAGTTCCACATGGAGCTGTAATGGACTCCGGGATACTTCCTGGCGATGTCGAATGTGAACTTCACGTCTTCGGCATTGAACTCTTCTCCATCCGTCCAGTATACTCCGTCTCGAAGCTTCAGCTCGTAGGTCTTTCCGTCTATCCATCCTCCATCCACTGCAAGCCAGGGGATCATCTCGTTGCTCAGAGGATCGAACATAAACAAGTATTCATAGATGAGACCGTTGGTTCCGGTCATGATCGCCCATGGGGTGAATGGATTCCAGTTGTTCGGCGGACTCCACAGGCCTCCGCCGGCGTACAGAGTTTCCTTTCGATCGTAAACTTGACCAATAGCGAGGCTACTAACGAGTATGATGGCCAGAAGTAGTAGAATGAACCTCTTTTTCATATACCCAACCTCCTTTTCTAACCCTTACGGGCTCCGTAAACATAATATTCCTGAAAACATTTACATATTAAAGCGGCTTCAGGCCGATATTTCTCAGAAATCTGGAATTATCATCGAACTATGCGTAGTGCTTTCTACATTCACAAATAATTAACGCTATTTCAAGGTAAACCGTGTAGCTTTCCGTATGCATTATCTGAATTATCTTTAGTGAAGTTCGTGTAAGTGCTCTTCTCTCGCAATAGAGTGACAAAGATGAATTTGCTTTTGCCGTTTTATGCGGAGAATGTTTTTCGAAGGATCCAAATGAAATCCTCGCTTGTGAAAATGGTTTTCATGTATTGGTTCGTTAGGGTCGAAATCCTTATAGCAAGAACCCGTCCTTGGATAAGATCAAACCCAGATCCCGAAACAAGTTCGGGATGACAAAGTGAGGGACTTCCCAAACCCGCTGCCCGGATAACTTCCTCAGTTCATTGAAACCCTGAATCAATTGCCGGTTCTCTTCACGAGACCCCATACCCTTTAATCGACACCCCACCCTTAACGTCTTGCTGAACTTGTTTCAGCATCTTTATCCTAGGAGCCGCTGTACGCTTAGGAATAAAAACCCGCTGGTTGCTGATGAAAACCACGTTGCCCGTCAACGGTACACCGTCCTTCGAGATGAGCGTATGAGCCGGGTCTAGGATTGTGGGGTCTAGGGTTTTGCAAGAGCGTTAGGAACATTTCTTGGAAAGAAGGGTTCTTGGTTTTGACGCTACGCGTCCAGGTTCTTCGTTGGTTCGCCCCCGCTCAAGTAACGATTTATCCGGCGTAGTATCCCTGTTATTCAACACTTCCAGTTGATTTTGCAGGGTTTGGTTAGTTTTTGATCGACACTTTACGTAGCTTGTCAAGGACACGTTCACATTCTTTTCGACCAGCCGTTCCGTTTGATCACGGGCGGGACCGTTCCATGCATATCGTACGGAGCCGATAACGGTCCATAAGAGCCCGCTCGAAAGAATGACTCACCGAGTACAGCGTCGATGGGCTCTGACCAATCGCTCTTTCATCGGTTTGGGCAACTGGAGTGTTTTGGGCTTCTCCCGCGGCCGCGTGGCACTGGGGAATTTCCTTTTTCGCCTCCGCCTGCTTTATCTTTCCCGGTGACGACTCCCAAGCGGCTTTCAATACGTTTTGGGAAGCGGGTCGTCCAGATAGTTTTTGCCCCGAGCAGAACTGAACTCTCGGAATAATCATCCGCCCAATTCGCAAGTGTCGATTTACGCTGCGTTTCTATCAATTTCACGAGTGACTGGATATACTGCGCATCCAGTCACCAAGCATTTTCCTAACTCTCGGCATACTCACCCTCCGTTAGGCTGTGACTAGATTTCTCAAGGACTCGGCTACAAGTTCCAACCAGGGATTTGTCCCTTGGCGGCACATCAGTTATACCCGGTCTGCCTTTTGGCCTTGACAGTGTTCTTGAATTCAAATCCCGACGTGAATACTGGCTCTTTCTGGATTTCTATCAACAAGCAGGGAAGGGGGAGTTCATGAGATCGATAAGTGCTCGATCAAAGGTATCGCGTAGGCATTCCAGGCCTGGATCGTACAACCGCCAGCGGGAAGTATTTCCGGTAACGCCCCGTACATCTCCCTTTTTAGGGAGTTCTCAAGAGATGCTATGAACTTTTCTGAAAGGTCCGGCCTTCCGTGTCTGATTCCCGCTTCTATGGCAAGGAGAGTGGGAAGTGACCAGACAATATCGTTTTTGTCTCCCTCTCCATAATCGCCTGCTTCGAAGGTTTTTAGAGGGAGCGAGTGTATCAGCCCCGGCTCTTTGAAGTAGCCTATCTTCTCCATTTTTGCCAGCAACCTCTCCCCGGCTTCTCTCTGGATGAGACCCATGGACAGTGGGTAAATCTGTATAAAGTGACCCTCAAAATACCCCCTTTTTGGGCTGAGGGCATCGTAAAAAAAGCCATCTTTGCCGTACCAATCTTTTAGAAACTCACGATCGTATCTTTCCAGAAGCCCAGCAGCGAATTGAGAGTTTTTGAGGTCTTTCATCATGCTCGAGTCGCGTAGCTCTTTCAACATCGAGTATAGCCAGCAGGCGGAATCCAACAGAGCAAATTCGCCACTGATGGGTACTTCTACGATCCCTTCACCCTGAGGATACAGCTTTCGCGAAAGGTGACCGGAAACGTGTGAAAGGGCGCTGTCTACAAGTTCTAAAAGCTCTGTTTTAGAGGTCTTTATCGCGTACTTCAGGGCCAGATAGGCAAAAGCGATTATCTCGTTCATTCTTCCGTGAGCGTATATCCTGCCCGCGGTTGTAACTTCGTGAGGGGTCAAGCCGTTGCCGAATTTCGCGAGATTGTCTATCGTCTTTCCCACAAGCTCCAGCATGGGCGTGTCGAGCAGTCCTAGGCAAGTATAGACTCCGTCGACCCCGAACCACCAGGGAAACTCTCCCAGTCCAGCTACAAATCCGCATCCCGCATCTCTCTCGAAGAAGAGTTCAAGCGCTCCGGCCCTTGCCCAGAATGGTATCGAGTCTTGGAATGCTGGAAGATATCGCCGGTTGTATTCCTCTCGCTCGAGGTGGTATCGTTCGTAATCCTCTTTCCCGGGTCTGCCCAGACCAATAACCGTTTCAAGATCGCCCTTTTTGCTGATCTTCAGCCAGTCGCCTTCTACCGCGGCCTCTCCGTTCACTTTTACGAAAGAACTCATGCCCTCGCATTCGCGCCAGACGATCGTGTCCCGGCCTCGATTCTCCACTTTCAGAGAGATGTTTCCAGAAGGTTTGTCTTCGAGCCACACTAGGTCCAGTTCTTTTCTGAGGCTGAACTCGATCCTGGCACGACTCTCAATTCTGATGGCGATAAGTGGCCGTTCAGGGTGGGCAAGAATCCTGAGATCGGCGCCGGGATAGTGAACAACGCGTTCGGAGACTTTGTTCTGAAAGCCAGTCGGCGAAACCCTCTTTCCATTGAGCGTGAGAGAATACGAAGAGAAAAGCCTGTAGTTATCCAGCCAAAACCCGGCCATCTTTCCCTTCAAGTGCCAGCCCATGTTTTCTGCGTTACCGTCGATTCCGCCAAAAAAATATGCCCTCCTGCCCGCCACGTAGTAGTTAAAATTATCCATCAGCCTTTCACTCCGGATGAGACGCCCGTATCTATGAACTGCCTCTGGAAGATCAGGAAAATGATTATCATGGGTATCGTCATCATTATGGAAGCTGCCATCATATACTGCCAGTACGTATAGTAACTTGTCCGGTAGAAATCAAGCCCCACAGTTAGGGTAAACATCTCCTTTCTCGAGGTCATGAGCAACGGCCAGAGAAAGTCGTTCCATGTGCCGACAAAGATGTATATGGCCAGTGCCGAAAGGGCCGGTCTTGAGATTGGGAGCACGACTTTGAAATAAGTCTTGACTATCGAGGCGCCATCGATTCTCGCTGCCTCTTCCATCTCCTTGGGAATACCCATGAAGAACTGCCTCATCAGAAAGATCCCGAAGACACCGGTTAGCTTGGGCAGAAAGAGGCCGTAATAAGTGTTCACGAATCCGAACCTCACCATAAGGTTGTAATTGGGTATCAGGGTGACGTGACCGGGGATCATGAGTGTGGCCAGAAAGAGTGCGAACCACAGATCCCTCAGGGGAAAACGCAACCTCGCGAAGGCGTAACCTCCGAGTGCATCGAAGATAAGGTGGCCAACTGTTACCAGCGTGGCATAGATGATCGTATTAAGTATCCATCTGGCGTAGGGCGTGATCTTGAAGACCTGTACGTAGTTCTCGCCGGTAGCGGGGGCTCCAAAAAACTCTGGAGGCCACTTGAATAAGTTTATCTCGGGGGGCCATTTCATTATATCCGTACCCCTGGTCACACCGTTGTCGGTGTATCTCATAGGAGTGAGAGATACTATGGCCGACCAGATGAATGGAAAGAGCGAAACGACCGCATAGAGAATCAGCACCGCGTAGGCGACAATCAGACCAATCTTGATTTTTTTCTTCATGCAATCGCCCCCTTAGAAGTACGATTCTTCCTTAATCAGTTTGCGCTGAAGCGTGGTAATAGCGAAAATTATCAGAAAGAGGACCATCGCGATCGCCGAAGCATAACCCATCCTCTGATATTCGAAAGCGTTCTTGTATATGTAATAGGAAATCGTTATATTCCGCATGTTTTTTATGAGGAAGTATATCTGGTCAAAAACCTGCAGACAACCGATGATTCCCATTATCGATACGAAAAGCATCTGAGGCTTGAGAAGGGGCATAGTGATCTTCCAGAAGGTCTTCCAGAATTTTGCCCCATCGAGCTGAGAGGCCTCGTAAATGGATAATGGAATGCTCTGCAGCGCGGCCAGAAAGGTTATCATGAAGTAACCGGCGGTGGTCCATATATTCATGACCATAATTGCTCCGAGGGCCGTATTCGGTTCATTGAGCCAGTCAACGGCCTGAAAACCGAACGTTGAAAGGAGCCTGTTCAAGACACCGGGCTTGGAGTATATAAGCCAGAAGATCATGGAAATAGCCGCGGAAGAGGAAATTGCAGGCAGGAAGAAAACCGTCTTGAAGAATCTCTGCCCCATGATTTTCATGTTAGCCGCCACTGCCAGGAGCATAGCTAGCAACGTCTGGATGGGAACGACTACGATGGAATAGACAAAGGCGTTCTTTAGCGAGATCCAGAAATACTGGTCCTTGAACATCTCCCTGAAGTTCTTGAATCCCACGAATTCAGGTACATATCTCACGAAGAGCTCACTCTTTGAGGCCATGTATTTCCTCATGAAGTCTTTGACGGACACCGAACTGCTGAGCCTGCCCGCCAGAAAGTCTTCTACTATCCTGTCCACTTCAAGAAAGCTACTTACGGCTTCCTTTTGCTCTGCGTTCAGTTTCACCCCAACATCCAGTGTCAAGAAAGTCACCGGTTCAAAAAGAGAGAGTAGCTCATTCTTGACAAGCCCTTCTTCATCGGGGAAAACGCCCAGATGAAATGAAACGGATTCTTCGGGGACGAAGGTCATATTGAATTTTTGGGCTTCCAAGGGCTGGTAGTTGGTGAAGCTGTAGTACAGGCCCGCGAATACAGGGTAGATCGTGAAGATCAAGATGGTGATTATTATAGGCGCTGCGAAGAGATAACCAACCATGGCTTCTCTCGTTTTGAAATTCAGCTTCATATCTTCACCCCAAAAGAGATCCGGGCGGATTGTGATCCGCCCGGCAAGAGACAGGTTATTCGGCTACCCAGACGGGATAATTCTCTTCGATAAGCGCAAGAGCTTCTGAGAGGCTCACTTTCTGATAGAAGAGATCCTTCAACAGCGAGTTGAGCTGGTCGTGAGCTCTGGAGAAAATTCCGCTTGGTGTCTTAACCATCCAGGGAATACCATACTCCGCGCCTCTGTAGAATGCCTGTTTCGTTGGATCGGTATCCTTTTCAGCGTTCTGTATGTTGGAGGCCAGTACTCCTGCTTCCGCGACAAACCGCTCCTGTCCCTTCGTCACAAGGAACTTTAAGACTTCCCAGGCTGCATCCTTGTTTGGAGTAGTTCTGTTTATGCTCCACGAGACCGTATAGACCATCGTCGACTTCTCAATAAGATGCGGCATCTCGACTATGCCGGTGTTCTTCAGAACTTCGGGGTAATCGCCAGCGAGGAATCCGATAGTCCAGGGGCCGGTCATCGCCATAGCCACACTTTCCTTTCCGTAAGCTTCTCCAATCCACCCTGCACCCAGGTTTGCCGGCTCCTGAGCGACTCCATACTTGTTGACCAGATCGAGATAGAAATTGAGGCCGAACTTGGCATCCGGTTTACCCAGAGCTACGTTTAGATTCTCGTCAACGATGTCTCCGCCTGTTCCATAGACAAAAGGCAGTGCCCTGTTGAGATCGGCCGCAAGAACTAGAGGGGTTTCAAAGCCTTTTCTCTTGAGTTGAAGAGCCTTATCAAGCATATCGAACCAGGTGTCTTCGTCCGTAGGGTAGGCGACGCCGTACTGATCGAATATCTTCTTGTTGAAAACAAGCGCAAGGGTCGAAAAGTCCTTCGGGATTCCGTAGATCCTATCCTCGTACTTGAAGGCTTCGATGAGATTTGGGTAGAACCAGTCGATGTCGAAATTGACGTCTCTCTTGATATATAGATCTAGCGGAAGGAGCACATTCTGCTTGGCCAGTTCTTCGAACCAGAAGGCTTCAACATAGAAGATATCGGGAGCGGTGCCAGCAGAGTATTGGGTGACAAGCATTTGCCTGAAGTCCCCTGGTATGGGCTGCCATTCGACCACGATATCTGTTTGCATGTTGTTGAATTCTTCGACGTTCTTCATTATGACGGCCTCTTCAACAGGGTTTCCAGGCCAGCCGCTGATTCTGATGTTCGTGACCCCCAATGCCATTAGTCCAACTACCAAAACAACGCTTACCAGCAAAAATCTTTTCACACTAAACCCTCCTTTTCAGGCGTCCAGCGCCTTGGATATTACGAGAACAGTTCCTATAGACCACAGTTGAGGTGAGCAACTTGTCGGATATTCAATCAACTTTCCAGATGTTTCAGATACTGACAGACCGCTAAAGAGCTCGGGGAGGCGATTGTCATGATGTTTATCCTTCGCTTTCAACAGATCCCTTGCCAGCTGTCTGGCCTTTTCGTAAAAACCGTATTTAATTAAGCCAAGCATAATCAGTGAGTTGTCGTGTGGCCAGACGCTTCCGTTGTGGTACGAGAAGGGATTGTAACGCCTCATTTTGCTGGAGAGCGTTCTTATCCCCCATCCTGTGTATAGTTCTTCGGAAAAGAGACGGTTCACCAGCGCCCCGGCTCTCTCTTCGTCCACTATGCCCGTCATTAGGCAGTGTCCAGGGTTAGATGTTATTGAATCGACCGGATTCTTGTTTTTATCCAGCGCCGTAGCGAAGTAGTTTTCGCTCTCCAGCCAGAAATCGCGGTTGAAGTTTTCTTTCAGGGCCGCCGCCTTCAAAGCATACAGAGTTGCCCTTTCTCCGTCCTCAAAGAGAGCCATAAGTTTTTCAAGACATTTGAATGTATCATACAGATATCCCTGTACCTCTACTAGCGCCAGTGGAGGCTCTGCCAGCCTGCCGTCTGAAAAGCTCACGGAGTCGGCGGAATCTTTCCAGCTCTGAATAGAAAGACCGCTGCCTGAAGGCGCGAATTCGATGTATCCGTCGTTATCGAGATCAGCGTAAGTATCAATCCATTCGGCAGCTTCCATGATGCTGTTTTCGATAGATCTTATAAAGTCCCAGTCGTTAGTCTGCGAGTAGTACCTGTGGGAGAGCATAATGAACAGAAGAGTCGCATCGATCGATCCGTAGTATCTTTCGAAAGGTAGCTTTCCGGTTAGCGATAGTTCATTCAGACGGGTTTCATGAACGATCTTGCCGGGCTGCCCTTCGGTCTGGCTGTCTTCTTCTTTGCTTTGAAGGTAAGTATGCACCTTAAGTATGTTTTTTGTTATTTCGGGAAGGAGATCCACAGTCTGGAGGCCAAAGATAAGGCTATCCCTTCCAAAAACAGTGGCGTACCAGGGTAGGCCTGCACCTGGAAAGTCACCGTAGATTGTGGGAATCATGAGCATTTTGAGATCTCCCAGTTCCCTTTCATCCAGCAGCGAAGTCTTTTTGACAGGCACAATATCCTTCACGGGTCTTTCAGACAACATCTTCTTGAAAACAACGTCCTTCTTCACGTATTTGCCGAGTCTCAATTTCCCGGATACGCTCGCACCCTCGCCTGGCCGGATTTCCAGAGAGCGCGCGGACAGAGAGTTCTCAACGGTATCTCTTTCGAGGTCGCTCTCATATTGAAAACTCCTCGATGAAGAGGAAAGAATCCTCGAGCTTTCCAGCTCATTGTACGAGTCGTTCTCTCCCCTTACTGAGAAGATATCTTCGAAAACACAATTAATATCATATTCAAAAGATATCCGAACTTCTTCCAGCGAATAGCTCCTCACCGTGAGCTCTGCGTGAAGAGTGTTCCCTTCTGCCCGGAGACTTTCTGAGACTGCGATATCATAATGCAGGATTCCCGGCTTTGAACGCCCCAGATAATGGGTTTCAATCCCGTCCCATGAAAAATCTGTGTGTAGTCTTCTGAGCGTGAGCGAGGACTTTAAAATCATTCTGGATATGAAACGGGTATCCTCCAGATAAAGTCCGGCCGCCTTTTCACTCTCGCAGTCGATGATACCTCTGTCATCGGTAACTACCATAAGGTTTCCGTTCTTGAAAACCTTCATTTCCCAACCTCTGAGGATTCTCTGACGATTAGCTCGACCGGAAGAATCGTCGTTTCTGTGTGGTCTTCGGATATGAGTCTGACAAGATTGATAGCGGCCCTTCTTCCACCTCGTCTATTGGCTGGTGAACCGTTGTCAGAGAAGGTGAAACGTCCGATGAAATGGGAATATCGTCAAATCCAACGACAGGCAGAGAAACTCCCGCCTCTTTCAAGGCCTTCAACGCGCCGATGGCCATGAGGTCTGAAGCCGCGAAGATTCCGTCGAATTGGCCAAGGTGTTTTTTCGTTATCTCGAAGCCGCTCTTTTCAACGAAATCTCCATTGCGGACGTGGAAGGTGAAATTCATTTCCTGCGCCGCTTTTTGAAAGCCGCGTTCCCTCCATAGAGAAACGCTTTGATCGGCGGGGCCGTTTATGAAGAGAACCTGCGAGCAACCTTTTCGGGCGAGGTACTTCCCTGCAATATACGCACCTCCTTCGTTATCGGTATCTACGAATGAAATGTCTTTGTCTCTTTCGTTTCTACCGACGGCCACAAAAGGTATGTTCCGCAATTTAAGAAAGTCCACTCTTTCGTCTTCGTTTTTCAAGTCGAGTACCACAAATCCATCCACCAATCTTTTGTCTGTGAATACACGGTAAGTATCTATCACAGAGTTATGTGGTTCGTCGGTTGTCAGTATAAGATGGTAACCGAGGTGACTCAATTCGAGCGAGGTCTCTCTCAAGAAGATCGAAAAATACGGATAGGTGAAGAGATAATCGGCGCTGTGCGGAACAATAATCGCAATCATCTTCGTCTGCTGGCTTCTGAGGCTTCGTGCCTGCTGATTTGGCACGTAACCCAGCTTGCTTATTACACTTTCAACTCTCTCGCGGGTTTTAGCAGATACCTTCTCTGGATTGTTTATTACCCGGGAAACAGTCGCCGTAGATACTTTAGCCATCTTCGCTATTTTGGATATGTTTATATTCATATAAGCAACTCCTGGAAAAGATGTAATCGATTTCAATGTAATCGATTACATTATATAGAAAGTTGGTTTTTAACAACAAACATGAAAGTAGACAATTTGCAGGCATTTTTCCTGTTTATTCATGTGTAAAGACGATTGTACGGTTTTTCCTCACTATACGGGCAAATATGGCAAAATTCCATAATTTCTCGATATGAGAAATGTGAGTAGTCTCGCTGGTTCTCTCGAGAGCAGTTTCAGGTTAACAATTTCAGAGCGGGATGCTGTGGGCATTGACAAGAGACTGAAAGCGATGTGTTCAGAAGCTTGCGGCGGACTATATACTTATGTTTCCACTCTCCATATCGAAAAGCATCAGTGCCATGCAACCTTCTGATCCAATATTTAGCTTGTGAACCAATAATACAAAAAACTCACTCATCATATTGTCCCTTGCCCTCGTGACTCCATTTTCTGCATTCAATCAACCTAGGGATCAGGATACCAGGAGATAGACTCTTGTTGTTGAGGTTTCCCTGGTCCTCCGTGACCGCAGACCCATCCTTCGAGCAGAGCGGCCCGACTCTGATGAAAACAACGTCGCCCGTCAACGGTCAACCAGTTTCTCTTGCTCTTACAAGCCCCAAACCTCTGACCCCCAACCACGGTTTCTAAAAAAAACCCAGATCCCGAAACAAGTCCGGGATGACAGCGTTTGGTTGTTTCGAAACCGATACTTCTTTATTTCATACCCTTCTTTATCCTGCCTCGTCCTTCTTCCTCAATTCTGGCCTCACTATAGTCCGTTGATTTCCTTTTCAAAACTGTCCGATCAGACATTAGCAAATCTATTTCATTCGACCTTTTCTGAGTTGAACGCTCCGCACTCATGATAATCCCATTGGAGATCACAATCATCAGAATTAACTGTCAGAGAGGTATAATCAAGTTAAGCTGCATCTTCTGAGAATGACGACGCGGGTGTTGAGGTGGAACCACGGTGGATAAGAGCAAGAAGCAATATCGAGCAGTAACTAATAAAAAGAAAGTTCTTGACAAAATCAACGGACATGACGCTCTTCTTATACTAAAAGCCTTGGCCAAAGAAGATCGGAGCATTGCAAAACGTATTGAAGAAATTGCATTGGAATACCTGCGTGATATAGATGTTGAGAACGTTGCTTCTCAAGTGTACTATGCGTTGGAAGGAATTGAAGTTGAGGATCTTTGGGAACAATCAGGCAGCATGAGGTATGGGTACGTGGAACCGTCAGAGAGAGCGTGGGAAATGTTTGAAGAGGCTTTAGAGCCATTCACAAATGAACTGAACAAGTATCTCGACCTTTCACTGGACAGCGAGGCGAAGAATTACTGCATGGGCATCCTGAAAGGAATAAACCAGTTCGGCAAAGAATCAACATCTCAGTTCAAAGACTGGGCCGAAGATGCTCCAGATGAGTTTTTCGAAAGGGTCTTGGATGACTGGAAGAAGGGCTGCAAAATGCCTGAACATATACAGGAAATGGAAGACTTCATCAAACGGGGTCTGGGAACTGACGGTTTGGACGAAGACTAACAATGGCTGGCAGTATGGAAGAAAAGGTCGTTCTTAATCCCTTCCTTCGTGACAGACTCCATTTTTTACATTCAGTTAACCTTAGGGAATAGATACCAGGTGATTGTTCGTCGTTTCAGAGGTAAGAGCCTTGTTCTTGGTTGTAAGGAAGCCCTCGGCGGACGCAAGGCTGCCTTCGCCAGGAGGCCTTCTCAGGTCAACAGTCCACCGTCCTCCGAATCGGAATGTCGGCGAAGATTGTGCAGGGACGCAAGGCCGACTGAGTCGGGAAGTGAGGCTGCTGCGCAGGCCGGTCGCACTTCGTGCGGCCAGTTCCGCTTCGCGGGGAAAGAGCAGCTTTGGTATAAAACGCTGTACAATGCGAAGAACCGTCCTAGGAAATGATTAAAAGTTAAGAGAGATGGAAAAAAACAATTAATCGAAGTCAATCTCTTCAATTTCTCCTTCTGATGACCGCTGTTTCATCTTCGAAATTGATCTCTTCTCTTATTGATTCTTAACCCTGACACATTTCGCGAATCAACCTCAACTTTCATTTCCGATAAACTGCCGATAAATTTCCGATAATCCATATCTTCGATTCTTGTTTGAGGGATCGAGTACTTCGAGAAAGCCATCTTGGACCCACTTATTTACTATATTTCTAACCATCCTGTCCGAAAGTCCCAGGTTGTTTGCCAGTTCTCTTACTGTCAAGGAATCTTTTGAAGCGAACATAGAGAGTTTATTCTTCTGCCTATGGTCAAGTCTTCTCAAGAGCACTGGATCTGCAGGAATCGCTCCTTGAGTGAGAACTTGCTTTCCAGCTGCTTCGAAAACCTTTGCAAGCAATTCTACGAAGTATCCAATCCAGCCGGTAAGATCGGCGTTCTCTCTTCCCTCATAATAATTGTGATGGGGGTGTGTCATAAGAGAGTTGTAGTAGAGCTGAAGGTTGCGAGCATGATACTCCTCGACAGAAAAGATTCCGTTCAGTCCATAGCCTCCCCTTTGAAGAATGAAGGTGGACAAGAGCCTTGCAGTTCTTCCGTTTCCGTCGTAGAAGGGATGTATAGTAACGAACTGGTAGTGAACGAGCGCCGCGATAAGTGGAACCGGTGTCTTATTCCGGGCATCATGTTCCCAGTTAACGAGTCCCCCCATCAGTTCTGGAACGTCCTTTGCTTCGGGAGGAAGGTAGATGATCGCATTAGTGAGGGAGTCTCTTATTACGTTTTGTTCAGTTCGATAAGCAGACGGCTTTGCTCTGAGACCCTTCTCGACAATCGAGTGCGTTTTCTTTATTAGGTATTCATCGAACGATCTCAGTCCTTGAGCCCACTCCTCGATTTTGAGAAGTGCATCCCAATAATTCTTCACTTCCCTTGAATCTCTTGCTCTTTCTTGGATAATTCTTTGATTCTTGACCACCTCGCGCGCTTCCTGAAGAGTCAGGCGATTACCCTCTATCTGTGTTGAAAAGTGCGCTGATCTGATTCTCGCGCTCTCTCTTATTCGCGCAAGAGAGCTGAGAGGAATCTGCGCGTTCTCCAATTGAATCCTTATCTTTTCTATGGTCATAAGATCGGCCGCTATCTTATCGGTAATTGAGTACCTGGGGACCCATCTGGTTTTCATAGGAATCTCTCCTCCCATCACAGTTCAATTATACTAGACTTCCGATATACTTCCGATAAATGGAAGTCAAAGATCACTTAAGAGGCCAGAGCGGAGAGAATAGAGGTGTGAAGATCAAAATCATTCCACAACCGCACTTACCGTTATGGTGAAATAGGAGCCTTCCTTCGTACCTTCGTCCCAAAGCATAAACCAGTCCATAGATATGATCGAGAGCGCTTGAGAGGACAGAAGGCATCTTTCCAAATGAATCTGTCTGAAAACCCAGAAGATCGTTGAGTTCAGTTGAAGCCCTTTGCGTTTGCGAAAACCTGTCAGAAATAGTGTAGATTATTGCTTGGGAGGAAATCCTCAATAAGAAGCCATTTCCAGAGAGGAATCAGCTCAATGGTCTTGTCGTGAATCTTCAGCGTGTCTTCAATGTCGCTGTTGAGAAGTATCCTGCGGGATCTGTCGCCCTCGAATTCGAGTAATCCCCGGAGTTCACGTTCTCTCAAAGCGGGATCATCAAGATTTGACATTGTGACATTAATGACCAGATCGCCAGTTCTTCCAGAGGAGACGAAATCAACTTCGGTTTTGTCAGTCTTCCAGAAAGTCACCTTATAGCCCCGCCTCAAGAGCTCTAGAAAGACAATGTTCTCTCCATCTCTTCCATAGTCATCAGTGAGCGGCTTGACAACGGCTTTTCTCAGGCCAGTGTCGACGGAATATACTTTTCTTGGGTTGATTAGGGCCTTCTTGACGGAATTCGTATGAAGCTCTACTTCAAACAATATGTATGCTTCCGATAGGTGCGACATGTTCTCCGAAATTGTGCTGGTTGAAGTCTTTCCCGAGGTCTGTTCGAGAGCCTTCTGTATTTTTCTATAGCTCAAGAGATTTCCGCTGTTCTTCAGAGCATAGAGCGCGATTCTCTTTGTAAGCAGAGCGTCTCTGATATTCCAACGCTCTACGATGTCCCTGTATATGATGTCGTCGAAATATGCCTCGAGAATCTTTGTCCCGTTTTCTTCCGGGAAGCTCAAGAGAATCTCAGGAAAGCCTCCAGAATCCAAATAACTGAACAGCAGATTCTTGATGAGATCACTCTTGAGTTCAATTGAAAGCGAGGAGACTTCAATTCCCTTTGATCGCACAAAGTCCGCGAATGAAAAGGGCAAAAGAGTCAGATCTATGTGCCTTCCTGTCAACAGCGTTCCAAACTCCTTGGAGGAAAGCTTTGAAGATGAGCCGGTAACAATGAATTTGACCTCTCCGGACTCCCTGTAAGTCTCTATCCATTGCTCCCAGCCTCGTATATGCTGGATTTCATCGACAAACATGTAGGTTTTTCCAACGGGATTGACTCTCTGCCTGTAAAGCCTGTAGAGTTTTTCAAGAAGGACAGGTGTTTTCTCTTCCATCGAGAGAGAGACATCTTCAAGGTTCAAGAACAGAAAGGAGAGTTTATCAACAGATTCTAGGAGCTTTCTGTACACAAGCTTAAGAAGAGATGATTTGCCGGATCTTCGAGGCCCTTTTACGATCTGCACGAAATTGCTGTCAAGAAATTCTTCAATCTCACCGACCTCTCTTCTGTAAACAAGGTCCGGAAGGGATCGATCTTCCCAGTAATTCCATCTTGCAAGGACGGAAAACATCTGTTGATCTGTCATATTAACCACCTGTCAATTAATGACCTTTATAACAAACATATTTTAGCATAAGTGACCAGTATATAGAACAGTATTTCAATTCATTTCTGTGGAAAGATTATTATAAGGAATTTAAGGCCCCATCAAAAACCCAGATCCCGAAACAAGTTCGGGATGACAGAGTAAGCAGTTACGAAGGGTCGGTACGGGAATTATATAGTGAGAGTCTCACAGGAATGATGCATAGAAGAATTTCCAAAAAGCCATTGTTAGTTGACGCAGTGAGAGCTGCGGGAAAGCCGCTAATGAATAACGATGTTTGATGATTTTCGGAAATTCCGGCAAACTCCGGGGTTTCCACACAACATTCTGCAAGATAGAATTACTTCTTTGTTGTAAAACTATATATTGGACCAATCACCGGCAGCGAGCCCTCGTTCTTAAGCGCGCAGCGGCTCTTCAGAAGCCAGTCTGCTTCGCAGGAAGTGATGCCCGGAGAAACGTCCGGGGAAGTGATGCGCCGAAAAGCATCGGCGGAAGTGATGCCACCTTCGGTGGGATGCAATGCACTGAAGAGCATCATTGGTCGCAAGACCGACTGAGTCGGGAAGTGAGGCTGCTTCGCAGGAAGTGATGCCCGGAGAAACGTCCGGGGAAGTGATGCCACCTTCGGTGGGACGTAATGCACTGAAGAGCATCATTGGTCGCAAGACCGACTGAGTCGGGAAGTGAGGCTGCTTCGCAGGAAGTGATGCCCGGAGAAACGTCCGGGGAAGTGATGCCACCTTCGGTGGGACGTAATGCACTGAAGAGCATCAGTGGACGCAAGGGCCGCTTCGCGGGGAAAGAGCTACTTACAATATAACGCTGGCCGCTGTGAAGAGCCGTCCTTAGTCCTTCGTCCCAGATCATGGACCCGTCCTTGGGAAGAGCCTGAGGTCAGAGGCAAGAGCTCGGAAGAGCGAAGAGATCTTGATTTTCTTACCTCAAGCCTCATTCCTCTTACCTCTGATGCGCCTCGTCGTCGATTGCCCAAGAACGAAGAACAGATACTCGCTCTGGAACGAACAACGGGTTCTCCTCGGAGAACCGTTCAACGGTCAACCAGTCTGTTTTGCTCTTCCATATTACACCGCAACCGGTGAGTAGCCCAGGGGGATTTCACCCCCAGGCTCTCTCAGAACCGGACTTGAACCTCTCGATTCATCCGGCTCCCATTATCCAGCCATATAGAATATCCCCATTGTCCAGTGTACAAATAGATGAGGCTCTCTGCGAGCAAGAGCTTCTAGCCATTTACCCGCTTTTGTACGACCTCTTCTTTTCTTGTACTTGTTTCTTACCCACTGAACTAAGGCTTTGTTTAGCCGACTCAGTACTGTATACATTTCAAATTTGCGAAAGTGTCCGTAGTAGTTTATCCACCCTCTTATTACCGGGTTGATCCTTTCTGAGAGTTCTTCAATACTCAGGTATGACTTGGTTTG
>NZ_JWIM01000077.1:0-12389 GCF_002896535.1 Mesotoga sp. B105.6.4
GTTTCGTATCATCAGGTTTATATTAGTTCCACCTCTTCCTACAACTGTGGCACTGTGAACGATACCGATAAATATCAAATCAACAATTGGTGGGTGATCTATAGATAGCATCTGAGAAGAATCAAAATGATAGTATTTTGGAGTGAGAATCCTGATTCACAAGAGATTCTTTTCAGGATTATTTTAAACGCTCCGGTTAGGCAATTGTTAGCCTAGTCGCTTTTGGAGATAGGGGGTTGTATCTTGTGAGGAAAGTATTACTTTCGTGGTCAATGATTTTGATGCTCGTCTTATCAGCCTTTGCATTGCAGCAGAGCTTGACAGTTGATCCTGACGAAGCGAAGGAATTGGCGAACGAGGCCTATGTTTTTGCATATCCTATGCTAGAAAACTACCGAACGATGTATGTTCAGGTAACGGAAAGAGGTGGATTCAATTCATTAACCCACGTTAAGAACCTATTTGGTCCCCATAGCAGACTCATAGTGCGCTCAAACAACGACACACTTTATTCGTCTGCGTGGCTTGATCTAAGAAGTGAGCCCGTTGTAGTGGAGATTCCGCCAGTACCCGATCGCTACTTTTCATTCCAGTTCATAGACATGTACACTCATAACTTTGCTTACGCAGGTACTAGGGTCACCGGCTCAGATCCATTGACAATAATGATTGCGGGACCCAACTGGGAAGGAGAAGTACCTTCAGATGTTGAGAAAATGTTCGTTAGCGAGGGAAACTTTGTCTACTGTTTAGTTAGGACAGCCGTGAATAGCGAGCTACCGGGAGATCTTGAAGAAGTATTGAAGATACAGGAGAATTATGTTCTGAGACCTTTGAGTGATTCTGCTGGCGATGTGTCACCTCCTCTTCTAGACGATTTTCTTCTTCCTTTTGACCAAGAAGCTGTTGATTCTATCGGATTCATTGCATACTTCAATTTCCTGCTTGGGCAACTGGAAATTCATCCTACAGAGGAAAACCTAATCGATAGCTTCTCGAAAATAGGAATTGGTCCGGATTATCCGTTCGATCCGTCTAGACTGACCGAACCGGTAAGAGAAGCAATTGATTTAGGAATTGCCGAAGCTCGTAACTCTATATACAATCCAGGTTCTGTTTTGGGAACGATCAGAAATGGATGGACGATGTCCGAACGAATCTTCGGTGATAGAGAGAGAATGCAGGGAATGTATCTTGTTAGGGCTGCCGCTGCTCACATAGGACTTTTCGGAAATGATCTCGAAGAGGCCTACTACCCTAGTTGCAGGGTTGACAGCGACGGAGACCTACTGGATGCTTCGAGATTCAATTACAAGCTTTCATTTTCGAAGGAAGAGATGCCGCCGGTTGATCCCAGGGGATTCTGGTCAATAACAATGTATGACATGGATCAGATGATGGTTTCAAATTCCCTGAACAGGTATTCAATCGGAGACAGATCTGAGTTGATCTACGAAGAAGACGGATCACTAGTACTCTACCTGCAGCACGAATCACCCGGGCCGGACAAGGAGTCGAACTGGTTGCCAGCACCAGATGGACTGTTTACAATAACTATGAGGATCTACATCCCTGCAGTTGAGGGACTCGATCCTCTATACTGCCCACCCGCAGTGAAGAAGTCTCGACTGACAGACTAGAGCATAGAGTACCCTCTTTTTCCTCATCATTACCTGTAAGTCAGCGAGTTCAACGGTACTCATATGTTGAGTCTTGTTCTTGCGTGAATGCCGTGTTTAGCTCTTGATGAATCTGATCTTAAGTCCTCCCTTAAGGCCTAAGTTCCCGAAAAGTCTAACGATGAAAATCTTCGTGAGGCATTGAAAAGACTACGTTAGAGTTATTTTCTATAGGTTTATCCCTCGTTATATATTATAATGTATGTAACGAGGTGAAGAGATGGGAATTGTCTACCAGAAAAATAAGAAAACAGGAATCACATATGTCTACAAAAACGAAGCCTATTGGGACAGGGAAAAACAACAGTCCAGAGCCAAGAGAACCTTAATCGGCAAGCTGGATCCAGACACTGGAGAAATCGTACCGACCAGACCATACAGGAAGGGGTCTGAACAGAAGGATGGCATTTTGAAAAAGCTGGGTCCAGTTCCCATAACGAAAATCCGAAGGGATTTCTATGGTGCTTGCTATCTTCTAGATCAGGTTGGAAAGATCACCGAAGTCGCAGCCGATCTGAAAGCCTGCTTTCCCGACCGTTATAAAATGATTCTATCGGTAGCCTATTATCTTATTCTCGAAGAGAATAACTCACTCAGTAGGTTTTCTCATTGGCAGAGACTGCATGCCCATCCTTATGGAGGAGACATACCATCACAGCGCAGCAGTGAGCTGTTCCAATCCATTTCCGAAGAAGAGAGGATGATGTTCTTCAAGAAGCAGGGCAGACGCAGAATTGAGAAAGAATACTGGGCCTTTGACATCACTTCCATCTCCAGTTATTCAGAGACACTGAGACAGGTCAAGAAGGGAAGAAACAAAGAGTACGACAGACTACCTCAAATCAACCTTGCCCTTCTCTTCGGTGAACAGTCTGGACTTCCCTTTTACTACCGGAAACTTCCAGGCAATATCACCGATGTGAAAACAGTTAAGCAGCTCATGGCTGAATTCAATGTCATGGGATACAAAAAGGTCAGTGTCCTTCTTGACAGAGGCTTTTACAGCGGAGAGAACATCAATCTGCTCTTCAAGAACCACCAGAAATTCATCATAGGTGTCAAACTGAATCTTAACTATGTGAAAGAGGTCCTCGAAGAAGAACGCGATAACCTTCAGCTATGGTCGAATCTGCAACCTCAGTTCGGAGTATATGGTTTGTGTAGAACAATACAGTGGGAGTATGAACAGGAAAGACCAAACAAAGGGGACGTATTAAGCTCGAAAAGGCGAGCATATCTACATCTTTTCTACAATCCCGAGAAGGCTGCCAAAGATCAGACCGAGATGAACGATTATCTGAGCAGACTATACAATGACCTGAAGAACAACAAACTCAAGGAATACAGTATTAAGGAGTACGACAAATACTTTACTCTTACCAAAAGGGGCAGGAAAGTCACAGCGAAGGAAGAGGCGATGCGTGAAGCGGCAAGAAACTATGGCTATTTCGCACTGCTTTCCAATGAAGTCAACGATCCCTTCGAGGCCTTATCGCTTTATCGCAGTAAAGACATAGTGGAAAAGAGGTTTGGGAACCTGAAAGACCGGTTGAATTTCGGGAGAATGCAGGTTTCCTCTGAACTATCCCTGAATGGAAAGCTGTTTGTCCAGTTTGTGGCTCTTATCTATCTCTCTTACATAAAGAAGAAGATGCAGGACACCGGTCTCTTTCAGAACTGGACATTGCAGGGTCTCCTTGACGAACTGGACACTATTGAAAGGTTTGAGTCTCCTGAACATGGCCGCTTGATCGGAGAAGTCACTAAAAAGCAGAAGGATATCTACGCCAAACTGGGTGTGAAATCTCCCTCGTTATAATTTACGGGAATGCAGGAAACACATCACTGTCTGCGACATAAGATGAATAAGGCCCCAGAAGACTGTAGGCACAGAAGGCTACCATGATCCCGCCGGCAAATATCGCTGCAATGCTTCGGCCGGTAAGCATAAGAGAACCGGTAAAGGCAATACATATCAAAACTCCAATAAAAGGCAATCGTCTCCCTATTATGTCACTCCATATTCCAATAAACGGCCCTGCTATGGCTGCGACAAGCATCCCGGCCGAGATAGTAAGTCCTGAAACGTCCGAAGAGAAGTATCCGTTCAGAAGCGGTATCAGTATCATGTTCACAACGCAGAAGACAAAACCGATAGAAATACTTCCCAGAAAAACCCCGCTCATTACGGAATCATCTGCTGTCTTTTCGTTATTAGACTTGAGTAGCGAGATAGATCCAACCTGTTTGTCATAACCACATCTTCTACAATTTGAATAGGGATATTGTGTTCCCCGGCATTCAGAGCCGATAGAAGACCAGCTAGAACCGCTATTGTGTCCGTATCGCCGCCGATGGAAGCGCCCATTCTTATCGCCAGCCATACATCATCTTTTGCTTTGCTGAATATCGTAAGAACTGCGGGAACCACTTCGTTTGACTGAAGACCTGTCCCGTTGATAAAGTAGAGCGTATCGAGAATCTCTTCAACGTCGTTACACCTGAACAGATTACGTGTGAAGAATCTGGTCCGCCAGAGAGTTGAAGGACCAGCAAACTCGGGAGCTCCAAACCTGGTAGCGTAACCTGCTCCCTCTGCAGCTGCTTTAAGTATATTTCTCACATTTTCACCCTCAACAGCGGCTTTTACGGCAAAACCGATAGCCATAGCAGCTTCAATGGCCGTGCTGGTGTTGTGTGTTGGCACCGAACACCTGTAGATATCTTCCGCCAGTTCCAGCCCACAACTGTTTTTACTGCATAGAGCTGCGGAGGGAGCTCTCATAGGATCACCACAGGTTGTCGCGGCCAGCCCAGCCTTTAGAGCCTTCATTGAACTGGGACCTATGTAGCCTTTCCTATCTGCTCCACTTTTTTTTAGCCATGACAGAAGACCATTGACAGTGTTCTGGATAGTTATTTCGCCGCTAACACAGTAGGTTTCTATGAGGTAGAGATTCTGTTCGGTATCGTCAGTTACCGATGCCCTGGCCAAATTTTGGTGAATCAAAGAGAACTGTGGATCGATGATCTCGCTCACAAACCCGAAGTTCCGCTTAATATACTCTCTGGTCATGAACTCAGTCGGCATTCCAAGCGCGTCACCAACTGCAAGCGCCTCAAGAGCCCTATGATATTTATACATTTATGTTGTTTTCTCCTTTCAGCATTGATTAATCAACCGTGAATTCTTTTTAAAGTCTGACGGTTGATACCGCCTCTGGCAGGCAACCAATCGAGATCTCTCCGCCTATATCGTAGCAGACATTGCCGTCGACCACGAGATACGAAGAGAGCCCCTCTATTGTTATACGATCTTTTTCTCCAAATAGCAGCTGTTGTATGGATATCGCTTTTGGTGGCGACTCGAGTTTCGAGTCAATTATCACTGTGTCCAGAAGAGATACTGCTCCACAGACTGGAAAAAACGGGGCCAAGCAGAGAGCTCCGGTGATCGCCTTACCGTTATAATGACGGCTTTCCAGTAGAGGAGAAGCAACTATCTGCAAGGTCTTGAAACACGGTAGTGATTGAGAAACACCGTTTTTGAGAAGCGCAAAATCGGCTGTCGTTATTTCTTCTGAAGGCTTCTTTTCAAGCTTTATCCCATCTTCCAGAAAGGCTCGAGCACTCAGATTGGTCATCTTTCCCTCGATCGTTCCAAGAAACGTGTCACCAATAACTATATCGTTGAAAGCGTAGAAAGTTCTTCTCCCGGCGCTCTGAACGTACAAAGCCGAGACTCTAGCACAATTTAGGTTAGCCAGGTCCAGTCTATCCAGGGTATCTTCATTGAAGCCAAGCAGCGGACCTACATTTGCAGTGCCGCCACAAACGCCCAGTAGCGGAATCGTGTAATGCCCTTCTATGATGAAAGCGCCGATGTGGGCGAGGAATCCATCCCCACCCACACCGACGATGAGATCGACTTTTCTGGACAGAAATCCACCAAGACAGGATTTAAGTCTTTCGGAAAAATCCGGACCGTGAATCTCAACGATTTCGAGAGAGTCTCCGCGGTCGAACCAGCTCTCTCCATAGTCTAGGCCGCCAGTAATCAGGGAAGCTTCTTGACACCTATCTAACAGCTTCAGAGCGATTACTTTGAACCGCTCTCTTCTCCCTGCGAGCGGGTTAAAGACAATGCCAATCCTCATCAACAGACTCCATCACAGCGAAGTTAGGAACTCCCGGTCCTTCTGCAGTTCTTTCTCGGTAGTCTCGAGATAGTTCTTATAGGCCGGTTCTAACACATAGATCCCGGAGTAGCCTAGCTCTCTAACAGTTTTCATGATTCTCTTCCAATCGCCTTCGCCCTTTCCCGCCGGAACATGCTTCTGCTCACCCGAATGGTCGCTCAGATGTAGATGTATCGGCTTAACGCTACGGATGAAACAGGCCGGATCGATTCCTGCCTCCCATGCTTCAGTAGTATCGACCATCGGGCCAACGTTTCTGTGAGCCAGAGTCTTCACAAAACCTATCAGTCCGCCGGCTGTGTCTGCCAGCGTATTCGGGTTGTTTTCGATGGCCAATCTTACTCCCGACATTTCAAGTCTGTCGGCAAGGTATCTCAAATTGTCAAGAACCGGCCGTTCAAAGAGATTCGCTTTCTGACTATCCATCTTCGGTAATGCGTGTACAACTACTATCTCACTGCGAAGAATCTCTGCAGAAGCGGCCAGTCCATCTGCCATAGTCCTGGCTTCTCTTATCATTCCCGGGTAAGGGTTATACAGAAGGGAGAAGAATACCAGCGGGAAATGAATCGAACTGACCTCTATTCCAATTTCTAAAGCCTTTCGCGCAAAGGCCGGTCTCGTCTCTTCAAGACACTGTGGCATCAGCTCGGCCTCACGAAAACCGCTCTTTCCAATCATCGTGAGCGCTTCCAGAGTTGGTCTGGGATAAAGGGCAGCGGTAGAGAAGGAGATTCTCATTCCAGATTCGCCTCTATCTCGGCTTCAAGTTCTTTCGACAGCCACTTCATCGCGTCGGCCGGAGACATTACGTTTCTCTCTATCTTCTCCAGAGCTTCCCATATAAGGCTGTCCATGGTTCCCATCTCGTTGAAATGCCAGTATGCGAAGGCAAACTCCATCTGTTCGAATGCTGTTCTCCACATAGGAGTAGAGGCCATGCATTCCTGTGTTATCGGCAGTTCGAGCGAGGATCTTCTCGTAGGCAGATAGCCGGTTTCGATTGCGAACTTCGCTGCGTTCTCGCTCGTAGTCAACCACTTTATCAGCCTGTAGGTCGCTTCATCCTCTTTCGCTGTCTTCGGGAAGAGAACTGCCACGGCCCCTCCTATGGGTACTGCTCTTACCTTGCCGGCAGGAAGGAAAGCGGCTCCAAATTCGAAGCTAGTCGTTCCCTGCCATCTTCCGATCCTGTTGGAACTACCCATATAGAATCCCAGAGTCCCCCCAAGGAACATCTTCTCGGCGAGCGAATGCTGACCAACGGCCATAGCCTTCTCGTCGATTAGCCTCTTCCAGAACTGAGCAGCCTCTACTCCCCGTTGATTATCGAATAGCGGAGTCATCGTGGAGACATCTATGATTTCGTTCTCGTTCTGAAGCAGAAAGGCTTTAAAGATCCATGAAGGATCGGACATATCGACTCCCCAGATATCGGGTATACCGTCGTTATTTGTATCCCTGGTTATGGCCTTTGCCGCTTCAAGCAATTCTTCCCAGGTCTGCGGAGGATTGTCGGGGTCCAGTCCCGAAGCTCTCATAAGGTTTTTGTTATAGTAGAGGACGGGCGTACTTATGTTGAACGGAACTGCGCAGATCTTTCCTTCGTACTTCGAGTAATCCCACAGCGCCGGGTAGAAGTCATCCATGTCAAATTCGGGATCCTTAAGCATGTAATCGAGAAGGACGAAGTTCCCCCTCGCGCCGGTAAAGATCGGCCCGGCAGGTATTATGCCTCCATTTGGCAATGTGTTGGCTGCAAGAGCCGCAGTGATCTTCTGGGCGGTATCGGCATAGTTTCCCGAATAAACAAGTTTGACCAGAACATCGTTTTGACTGGTGTTGAACTCCTCGACTATTGCCTTAAACGACTCTCCAGATGCGCCGCTCAGGGCATACCAGAACGTTATCTCTGTAACGGCCATTGTGAGAACCGCTACTGAGACTACCATGATACACAACAGTACTTTCTTCACAAAAACACCCCCTTCAGGATTTCAGTCCTGTCATCGTTATAGACTTGATGAATTGCTTTTCAGAGAACATGTAGACGATAAGCACCGGTACAATAGCCATTACTGAAGCCGCCATCATTAGCTGATAATCGCTGCTTCCCTCGGTCATCAGATATCTCAAACCTATTGGCAATGTACGCATATCGGTGTTGTTTATGATTATCAGGGGCCAGAGGTACTCTGTCCAGTGTCCCAGAAAGGTGAAGAGCGCGATCGTGGATATAGCTGGCTTGGTGCTGGGCAGTATAACGTTGAATAGTATGCCGAAGTAACCACAACCATCTATGCGCGCCGCATCCTGCAGATCCATCGGAACGGTTATGAAAAACTGTACAAGAAAGATTATTGAGAACCCGTTGAACAGAAACGGAACGATCAGCCCCTGATAAGTGTCGATCCATTTCAGACTGCTGATTATCAAGAAGGTAGGAATCATAGTGACGACAAAAGGCATAAGCATGGTCGCGACGATGAACATGAAAATCAGGTTCTTGAACGGAAACCTCAACCTTGCCAGAGAGTAAGCTGCAAGTATCGAGACGAATATCTGGCCTACAGTCGACAATGTAGTAACCAGTATGCTGTTAAAGTAATACCTCCCGAATGGAACCATCTTGAAGACCCGTGCAAAGTTGTCAAAACTCCAAGAGCTGGGAAGCCATTTGGGTGGATAGGAATAGACATCCGCCTGTGTCTTGAAAGCCGACAGAATCATCCAGAAGAATGGAAATAACATTGCGAAAAGCCCCACAAGAAGTATTAAAAAGGCGATCCGATTTCTTCTTCTCTCGGCCTTAAGTACTCCATTCTTCATTCGTAGATCCCCCTCTTACTACCGGCCTTTCTCTGAACCCACGTCAGCGAGAGTATCATGAGAAACAGCACGACGGCCGCGGCCGAAGCTCTGCCGATCTTGAAACTCTGGAAGGCCTGCTGGTAGATGTAAAAGACCATGACACCGGTGCTGTAGAGAGGGCCTCCGTTCGGAGTCATGACAGAAATAGGTGTGAATATCTTGAAGGAATTGATTATCCCCATCAGAATTACAAAGGAAATGACCGGCGATAGAAGCGGCAAAGTTATCTTGAAGAATATTCTCCGCTCGCTTGCACCGTCTATCTTTGCAGCTTCTGCGTAAGTCTCCGGTATTGCCTGAAGACCGGCGAGAAAGATCACTATGTCATAACCCAGGCCCTTCCATAGCGCAAAGAATATCACTGAAGGCATTGCCCACTCGGGATCGTAGAGCCAGCGAATCGGCTTGACACCAAAGAGAGACAGTATCTGATTCAAAGGTCCTAGCGAGGGGTCGTAGATCCATATCCAGATAAGAGATGCGGCGACCATGGGAAGAACAACCGGGGCGAAGTATGACGCTCTCAGGAATCTTCTCGCAAAGATCTTTCGATCAAGAAGCCGGGCGATAAAAAGTGACACTACAAGGTCTAGAGGAATTTTCACGGCAGCAAAGTAGAGAGTATTCAGCATCGACTTAAGGAACTTTTCATCCCTGAAGATATACTGGTAGTTACTGAATCCTATGAATCTCTTTGTTTCCCTCAGAAGGTCCCAGTTCGTGAAGCTCAGATAGATGACACTGACCAGAGGTATGACCACGAAGACCGTTGCCAGGAAGAGTGCAGGAGAGAGACAGACAAAGGCAACCGCAACCTCTTTGGCTTTATACCTGGGCCGGATTCTCTTCACCATGTTTTCACTCACATCCCGAAGAAAACTTTCATGGCTTCACCCTTACTCAGAATCTCGAAGGCCTTCGGCGCGTTCTCCAGGTCGAATCTATGGGTCATAAGTCTCTTGAAGAGCTCAACCTGAGATGAAAGCGTTTCTACAGCCCTTTCGAAGTGCTTCAACGCAAAGCCGAAACTACCGACCACACTCACCTCTCTGTAATGAACTGCGTATGAATCTACTTCGATCAGTGAGTCCTTGGGGTAACCGCTGAAGAGAAGAAGGCTTCCGCCGTCATTGGCAAGCCGCGTGTACTGTCCTACGAGCTCGGGAATATTGACGGCAAAGATAATGCCGTCGAAAAGCCCTTCGGGAGGTCTGTCTGCCGCTTCGATCCCAAGACTTCTGATGTGCTCAAGTCGCCAGGCGGACTTCTCTATCACAAAGGTCTCACAGCCCTCAGAGACTCCGAGAAGTGCAAACAAGACACCCATCGGACCACCGCCCACTACAAGCAATCTCCTGGGTTTCACTCTTAGCTTTTCGAATCCGTTGAAGACACATGCGAGAGGCTCGGCAAGGATTTGTGCAGGATCGTCTGTGACCTTGAAGAGAGCTCTGGATGCATGCTCACGTGACACGGCAATGTATTGGGTAAAGCATCCGGTCTCCAAATATGTCTTCGACTTGCAGAGCTCTGGAACACCAATTTCACAGAGGTGGCACTTGCCACATTCTGCATATGGAGCGACAGCGACTGTGTCACCCACTTCGAGGCTCTTCATATCAACATTGAGTTCGACTATCTTTCCGTAACACTCGTGTCCCAGTATTGTTGGCGGTTTGAACATAGGATGGCCCTTCAGGTAGGTCTTCAAATCCGTTCCGCAGACACCCGCGCCTAGAATCTTAATGACCACATCACCTTTCGGTTTTCCAATCTCTCTCAGTTCAAGCCTTTCCGGACCGAGATAGAAGAGCGCCTTCATCCACAATCGCCTCCTGTGATTTCCAGAATACTTCTGGCTGTGAACTCATCGGTAATCAGAATATTGAAATAACCTGCCCGAGCAGCGACGACTATTCCGTTGACTTTTTCCTTTCCGCCGGAAAGACAGACTACTCTCTTTACCTTCTTCAATCTCGATATCGGCAAACCGGCAAGGTTTTCTTCCATACCAGATTCGCAAATTTCGCCCTCGACGTCTAGAAACTGACCGAGAATATCGCCGACTGCTCCCTGAGATCTGAGCTTCTCAAGAATGGAAGTCTCTATCTCAGCCGTGAGAGCTCCCCTGGGTGTTCCAAGACCCACAATAGCCAGATCTAGCTTGGCCCAATGTTCTTCTATGACGCTCAGGGAATTCGGCGAAAGACCTTGACGGTAAATCTCTCCCCCGTTCACAAAAGCAGGGAGATTGAAAAATACTCTTCTGGCCCCGAATTTCTCGGCAAGCCTGTCAACCATATTGTTCACCTGGTAAAAGGGCGCAGTTTGACCTATACCTCCAATTAGCGGAACAAAGAGCTTGTCTTTGTGTAACGCATATTGCTCGTGATTATCAACCAGGAGAACAGTCTTATATAGAGTTCTTCCCCAGCCTACACCGATTACGTTTGAATCAGCAATCAAAGACGGCAGAAAGGAACTGGCTCTGGCCGCAATTGAATCAAGTAACTCCGGAGACGCCCCGCTCCTTCCTCTTCCAAGCGGTGCAATGACAACCTCTTGAAGACCGAGAATTCTTTTGATACCAGATGCGAGTTCATCGAGCTTTTTATCATACGGTTCGTTTATATTGATCTCGACCATACCTACTTCTCTGGCACGTTTCAGGTATCTCGAAATCTGAGGTCTTGACAGATCAACTCTGACCGAGATCTGTTCCTGGCTGAGATTCTCGATATAATACATGACGGCTATTCTGTGCATCAAAGAATCATCAAGAGATCTTGGTATTTGAATCACCCTCTCAATACTCTGTCAAGTTCAGAAACGAGACTCACGGGATCTGCACTCTGGAAGACGTTTCTTCCAAATGCTAGTCCCTTTGCTCCAGACTCCTTTGCGCTTTTGGCCATCGAGAGAGCGTCGAGATTCTTCGGGCCTCCAGCCAGTATTACCGGCACAGGGCAACCCTCAATGACACTGGAAAAGTCTTCCGTGAAGAAGACCTTTAGAACATCCGCTCCCAATTCGGCCGCTATTCGGGCTCCAGTTCTAACCAGCTCGGGATCGCCCGTTTTCGAGAAATCCTCAGCCAGAATCTCGACAATGACAGGAACCGACAGCGAGTGGTACTCCTCTATTGCTCTGGCGACGTTCTCCATGGAATCGTAATCGTGACTTCCGAGAATAAGCATTACAATTGCCGCATCTGCACCATAGTTGACAAGCGTATCTGCCCCGAAAACTATTGGATGCACTGTCTTGTAGTCTGAAAACTTGCTTCCGCCAAGAGATGAGCGCACGATAAGCTTCTTGGCTGCCACAAGATCCGGGTCCATTAGCTTTATCAAACCGGGATTGACAATGAAGCCATCGGCAACAGTTGAAGCGAGTCCTTCCAGTATCTCCAGCGGCCTTTCCAGGCCGTCCAGCGGCCCGAAGAATTGTGGATGATCTAGAGCGACGACAAAGAGTTTCCCGTCATTTGAGAAGAGCTTTGCGGTGTTTCTCGCCAGTCCGGTCAAGATAATCACATCCCCTATCTTAAATACACATTTGTGCATAACAAATGTTCATAATAATTATACCAGAGACGCTGCACCAAATGCAAACTCCACGATATGCATCACAAATAATC
>NZ_JWIM01000086.1:0-3825 GCF_002896535.1 Mesotoga sp. B105.6.4
AAGTGCTGCACAACCATTCGAAAAACAGTGTTCGGCAAATCATACGCTATCTTTGTCTTCTCAGAAACGTATTTCAGTATCCTGTCAAGTTCGTATTCTTGCCACAGTTTCTTGTATATGACATGTCCCCAACCAAGGATCTCTTCTCCTTGTAAATCTTCAATAGAACAAACCTGTTTGCTGCAGAATATAAGTGGCTCTTCCTCAGATTATATGAACTAACTCATGATCACCTTCACTCGCAATAGTTCAAATGAACATCTCCCGTACATTATCCGCTTAATCACCTTAAGCTTGTTTATGACGCCTTCTATGACTCCATTGCTGAACTCAGTCTTGATCGCATTCTTAACTGCCTCAATGTCTCTTTCTATTCCTCTGGCAAAGGTTGTTAGCTCACGGATATTTAACTTTTTTACTTTTTCCAACCAGATTTCGAGCCTTGAATCATCTTTAATTCTAAATATGTCTCTGAAGTCGTTAACTGCCGAGCAGAGGTCTTGAAGGTTCTTGTTTGTCTTGAGATACTCTTCTATCTTCTCTTGATCTTCCACTTTGAACCTTGAGATATCATTGTGTAGAAATGAGATCAACAGTCCTCTTCTAAGAATCTTTTCGGGAGAAGTCTTTCTGTGCCTTCTTCCCAAACCTTCGTTGTATTCAGCCAAGAATGCGTTCAAATTCCTGTATGAACCTTTATAACCTTCTTTAACGATGACTCTGAATATGCTGGCTATTGTCTTTCTTTCATGATTAAGAGTGATTATAGTTTCTTTGTATGGGTCGAGTATGCTTCTTCTTTCTCTTGAGGCGCTCAGCATCCTTCCCTGATGCTTAACGTATTTTTTTGCTGTCCGGCAATCTATCTTTAGTTCTCTGGAAATGGCACTTACTGAGTATCCCTTCAGGTACATTTCTTTGACAGTCCCAACAAGCTCATTCTTCGCTTCTTCTGTTTCTCTACGTTTGATTTCGGCCTTGGTAAGTTTTCTCACTGTTTGATTTTCGCCAACTACTTCTTTCAGCTTTATTCTGGGAGGTATTGTGCGCCTAATATACTCGCTTGCTCCATCCATAAGGTTCTTAACCAGATGAAAACGATCACTTACCTGTAGTGCCCCGGGCAAAGCTTCTGCTACAGCCTTCGCATATCCTATTGACCCATCTCTTGATACCACTTCTATTTCGGGATATCCTCTCAACCACTCTGTAACTTCGCCAGTATCCCTTGATGGAATCATATCTACAACCTTCGAGGTCTCATAGTCCACCATTACTGTGCCATATGTGTGGCCCTTCCTGGTCGCAAAATCATCTATGCAGACTGTTTTGAGAAGCGTTCTATTTATAACCTGTTTTTTTTAACATCCTCAGAATCGTGTCGTCGGATATTTTGGTAAGTCCATTACTAACTATTCCCTCAGCTTTCAGTGCACTCATGTTTGCTGCCAACTCGATTATTCTTTCATTCAATCTCTTTGTTCTTCTCCCGTAATCGTCAACAAAACTGAATCTCTCTGCGAATTTCGATTTCTCACACTCTGAATTCTTGCAGAAGAATACCCTCCTTTGAAGTACTATTGTCAACTGTCTACTCTGAACAGGTAGATCGGAAACCGCTTTCAGATAAATCGTGTGAACACTCTTCGACTTCGCACCGCAATATGGACATACTGCTTCTTCTCGTCCCATCTTCGCATGTAGTTCTATCCTGTCTTCATACACTTGAGACTCAATCAATACAAGATCCCGGTCCAGTGACCTAAGTAATTCTTCCAATTCCCTCATCCGCTTTCGACAATAAAATTACTGCCTTACTCAATTCTACGCATTCTTTCACTCTTTTCCTATGCATTGAGGAAGAGCCATATAAGTACCGGTAATTGCAGAGGAGAATTCCCTGTTAATGCAAGAGCCATTGCAACTTCCCCCGGAATTACCTACCCTTGTAGTTAGGACACTATGAGGGGGAGGAAAAGGAGGATGGTTGCAATGGCTAAGATCAATTCTATCAGAAGCAAATATTTTAATGAAGGAAAGCGAATTGTGGAGATTGCAAGAGAAACAGAGACGGATGTGAAGACAGTGAAGAAGTACATTCTGAAGGATGATTTCAATATACAGTCACCACAGGCAAAGAAAGCAGTTAAGTCGAAGCTCGATCCTTTCAAAGAAGAGATTGATTGTTGGCTTGAGCAAGACAAACTTGAAAGAAGGAAACAGCGACATACGGCTTTAAGAGTATTCAAAAGGCTTCAGGAAAAACACGGTGATTCCTTTGACTGTTCATATCGTCTTGTGGCAACATACGTGGCACAGAAGAGGAAAGAGCTTTATGGACAGAGCAAGGAGTTTTACTTCGCTTTGGAACACAAACCCGGTGAAGCACAGGTAGACTTTGGAGAAGCTGACTTTCTGGAAAACGGTGTTCGCTGTCACGGATATACTCTGAATGTCTCCTTTCCCTACAGCAACGGGGGATATCTTCAACTCTTCAAGGGAGAAAACCAGCAATGCCTAATGGAAGGGCTCATGAATGTCTTCAATCACATAGGGGGTGTTCCCAACCGAATATGGTTTGACAACGCCTCATCCATGGTCAGCAAGATACTGAAGGAAGGAGAACGGATCCTTTCGGAACACTTTCTCAGATTCAAGAATCACTATGGATTCGAAGCAGTCTTTTGTAATCCTCAGAGCGGGAATGAGAAAGGCAGCGTCGAAAGTAAAGTGGGATACCATAGGAGAAACCTGCTGGTTCCTGTTCCAGAGATAAATGACTTAATGGCCTTCAACAAAGAGCTCCTCGCTCGATGTGATCATGATATGGAAAGACCGCACTATTCTAAGCCAGGCATGATAAGAGAGCGATTTGAAGAAGACAGGACAAAGCTTCTAACTCTTGCGCGGAGTAAGTACGATGAATCGATCCTCTTGGCCGTTCGCACAGATGCTCACGCGAAGTTCACTCTTGAAAAAGGAAGGCATACCTATTCAAGCGCTCCAAAATATGCAAAGACCGAGATATGGGCAAGACTGACCGCTCATGAAGTTATCGTAATGGACAGGGACTACAAAGAGATAATCACTCATCCCAGACAGTATGGACAGATGAAGAGAGAATCCATGAACTGGATACCTTATCTCACCCAATTATCCAGGAGACCGGCAGCATTGAAATACACGGGTATATACGAACTGTTTCCTTCTCCACTACAAGAGTTTCTTGACCAGAGTGATCGTTCAAGCAAGAAAGAGACTCTCAAGATCCTTGCAGAGCTGAGCGAAGATACAGGCTTTTCGAGTGCAGTAGAAGCCTTCCTTGTAGCTCTAGAGAGAGGGACAAAAGACAGCGATAGTGTTCTCGCTATATTCCGGCGGCTCAACACAGAAAGCTTCGAGTTCAGTCCTGTTTTACTCCCGGGTGACATACCAGAACTCCCGCCTCTTAAGAACAAAGCACTTGACTACGATCTATTCCTGGAAAGGAGTAGCCAATCATGAAAGACCAGATTGCGTACTGCTGTAAGAAGCTACGCCTTGGAAGGAAGATAGTGGATGTATTTGAAGAGGTAGAAGCGGACAACAACCAGGAATACCTTATGAAGATACTACAAATTGCTCTGGATAACCGTGAGACCTCAAGGAAGAACCGCCTGGTAAAACAGGCGGGCTTCTATGCACTGAAGACATTCGAAGATTTCTCATTCGAAGAAATACGACTACCTCAGGACATAAGTCCAGAAGAACTGAAGAAAGCCTCTTTCGTAGACGAGAAGAAGAATTTGATTCTGTACGGAAACGTTGGTACTGGAAAGACTCACC
>NZ_JWIM01000087.1:0-2168 GCF_002896535.1 Mesotoga sp. B105.6.4
ACAAACAGTCCCATTACTACCTGTACCCTGTTCAACTTTCCATCTTTGCTATATCCAAATTCTTTCAGTTCTTCATCGTTCTTTGTGCTCTCAAAGTAGAAGGTGGTCACATCGTAATAGACTATATCCACTTCCATGTTGAATAGAGTTCTGTTATTGTGGAATATCTCTTCTGTTTGCTGCAGAATATAAGTACCGGTAATTGCAGAGAGTGATTCCCTGAAATTGCAGAGGAGAATTCCCTGTTAATGCAAGAGCCATTGCAACTTCCCCCGGAATTACCTACCCTTGTAGTTAGGACACTATGAGGGGAGGAACAAAGGAGGATGGTTGCAATGGCTAAGATCAATTCTATCAGAAGCAAATATTTCAATGAAGGAAAGCGAATTGGGGAGATTGCAAGAGAAACAGAGACGGATGTGAAGACAGTGAAGAAGTACATTCTGAAGGATGATTTCAATACACAGCCACCACAGGCAAAGAAAGCAGTTAAGTCGAAGCTCGATCCTTTCAAAGAAGAGATTGATTGTTGGCTTGAGCAAGACAAACTTGAAAGAAGGAAACAGCGACATACGGCTTTAAGAGTATTCAAAAGGCTTCAGGAAAAACACGGTGATTCCTTTGACTGCTCATATCGTCTTGTGGCAACATACGTGGCACAGAAGAGAAAAGAACTTTATGGACAGAACAAGGAGTTTTACTTCGCTTTGGAACACAAACCCGGTGAAGCACAGGTAGACTTTGGTGAAGCTGACTTTATAGAAAACGGTGTTCGCTGTCACGGATATACTCTGAATGTCTCCTTTCCCTACAGCAACGGGGGATATCTTCAACTTTTCAAGGGAGAGAACCAGCAATGCCTAATGGAAGGGCTCATGAATGTCTTCAATCACATAGGGGGTGTTCCCAACCGAATATGGTTTGACAACGCCTCATCTATGGTCAGCAAGATACTGAAGGGAGGAGACCGGATCCTTTCGGAACACTTTCTCAGATTCAAGAATCACTATGGATTCGAAGCAGTCTTTTGTAATCCTCAGAGCGGGAATGAGAAAGGCAGCGTCGAAAGTAAAGTGGGATACCATAGGAGAAACCTGCTAGTTCCTGTTCCAGAGATAAGTGACCTTATGGCCTTCAACAAAGAGCTCCTGGTTCGATGTGATCATGATATGGAAAGACCGCACTATTCGAAGCCTGGCATGATAAGAGAGCGATTTGAAGAAGACAGGACAAAGCTTCTAACACTTGCACGGAGTAAGTACGATGAGTCGATCCTCTTGGCCGTTCGCACAGATGCTCACGCAAAGTTCACCCTTGAAAAAGGAAGGCATACCTATTCAAGCGCTCCAAAATATGCAAAGACCGAGATATGGGCGAGACTGACCGCTCATGAAGTTATCGTAATGGACAGGGACTACAAAGAGATAATCACTCATCCCAGACTGTATGGACAGATGAAGAGAGAATCCATGAACTGGATACCTTATCTCACCCAGTTATCCAGGAGACCGGCAGCATTGAAATACACGGGTATATACGAACTGTTTCCTTCTCCATTACAAGAGTTTCTTGAGCAGAGTGATCGTTCAAGCAAGAAAGAGACTCTCAAGATCCTTGCAGAGCTGAGCGAAGATACAGGCTTTTCGAGTGCAGTAGAAGCCTTCCTTGTAGCTCTAGAGAGAGGGACAAAAGACAGTGATAGTGTTCTCGCCATATTCCGGCGGCTCAACACGGAAAGCTTCGAGTTCAGTCCTGTTTTACTCCCGAGTGACATACCAGAACTCCCGCCTCTTAAGAACAAAGCACTTGACTACGATCTATTCCTGGAAAGGAGTAGCCAATCATGAAAGACCAGATTGAGTACTGCTGCAAGAAGCTACGCCTTGGAAGGAAGATAGTGGATGTATTTGAAGAGGTAGAAGCGGACAACAACCAGGAATACCTTATGAAGATACTACAAATTGCTCTGGATAACCGTGAGACCTCAAGGAAGAACCGCCTGGTAAAACAGGCGGGCTTCTATGCACTGAAGACATTCGAAGACTTCTCGTTCGAAGAGATACGACTACCTCAAGATTTAAGTCCAGAAGAACTGAAGAAAGCATCTTTCGTAGACGAGAAGAAGAATTTGATTCTGTATGGAAATGTTGGTACTGGAAAGACTCACC
>NZ_JWIM01000069.1:0-4162 GCF_002896535.1 Mesotoga sp. B105.6.4
GAGAGGTCTTACAAAAGCGGGTAAATGGCTAGAAGCTCTTGCTCGCAGGGAGCCTCATCTATTTGTACACTGGACAATGGGGATATTCTATATGGCTGGATAATGGGAGCCGGATGAATCGAGAGGTTCAAGTCCGGTTCTGAGAGAGCCTGGGGGTGAAATCCCCCTGGGCTACTCACCGGTTCGTGGTAGGAAAGAGCAAAAGATCAGTTGCAAGATGCAGAAGTGATGCTGCTGCGCAGGAAGTGATGCCCGGAGGAACATCCGGGGAAGTGATGCTGACGCTTTCGCGCCAGGAGGGCTAAGAGCCGTGGTTGGTGGTAGGTGGTTGGTGGTTGGTAAGAGCTTATAAACAAACAAGGGCACAATCACGACTAGAATAATTTCAGGAAAACCATCCGGGGACGCATGGCTGGCTTCGCCAGGAGGGAGAAAGAATAACCGGGGTTGGGGGTTGCGGGTTCGTGGTAGGAAAGAGCAAGAAAACCTGGTTGACCGTTTAACGGTTATCCGTTCGACGAAAAGAGCCGCTCTTCGCTTGCTAAGATACGCTGACGCTGGAAAGAGCAAAGGATCGGTTCCAAGTTCCAAGTTGTGACTTGTAAGAGAAAGCATAAGAACGGGGTTGGGGGTAGCGGGTAGGGGGTTGGAAACAGCGAAATAGGACGCAAGGCTGGCTTCGCCAGGAAGCAAAAGACAAAGTAAGGGAGGTTTAGGAGCGCTGAACGCTCGGAAGACCAAATCCGTTGGTTAGAAGCCTTGAAGAGTTCTTTGATCCCCTCTCGAGCGCTCTTCATTACCCATAAGTTAGGGAGCTAAATAGAAATCATATTATGCTCCTTCTCCTTTGGCAGTGTAACTGTATTTGGCTCCTGATGATCCTGATCTCAAGTCCTCCCTTGAGGGAGGAGGGCCACGAAGTGGCGGAGGGTGTTGGTCTTTGAGGACTGGAAAAGCCGCTGCCCTGAAATAATCCTGAGAGAGCGGTTGTTGGTTCCTGGCAAGAACATATAGCACAGACAGACCAATCACGTGAAGAGTTATACATCCGATAAAACTCGGCCAGTCGGATCGATGTGAAACGCGCTTCAAAGAGCACACACCCCACCGCAAGCGGTCCCCCCCGCTCGAGCAAGGATTTAAGATCAAGAGCAGAAGAGCGGTTCATCGTTGACACTCCGCGTCCAGGGTCTGGTCATCAGTTGCAAGTTCCATGATGCAAGTTGCAAGTCGCAGGAACGGTTATCCGTTTTCGGTTCGCTGTTCTCCGAGCAGACCTTCAAGACCTATCAAGCTCTTTGGATGATGATCTTAAGTCCTCCCTTGAGGGAGGAGGGCCACGAAGTGGCGAAGGATGTCTGTTTCAAAGAAGAGCATGGAGAGCACGAGATGAGGAGAGAGGACGAGAAACAGGAGAGGGTTCTCGTCACGAGAGAAGAGAGAGAGAAGAAACCAGTAAGGTTGGAATTGAAGCTTACGCCGTCACAAGCATCTCTTTGATCTCACCTTGACCAAGAACGAAGAACAGATCCTTGCTCTGGAACAAAGAACAATGATTTCTCTTTGACGGCTGTCTGCTCTCTCGGTGGACGGCGGACCGATAACGGACAGCGTGGTTTTCATAGGCATTCAGCGACAATCAGCTCTTTGCCCGCGAAGCTCGACTGGCTGTGACGAAGCCACCAACGTTATTTTTCCAGATACGCCTTCAATGCCTCTTCAATTGTCATCGGCTCTAGAATCACCGGCTCGTAGTCCATCTCGGCGAGCTTTTTCAGCGATCCCTGTCCCATTGCTGCCCCGATCCATACAGGGCAGTCACCGATAACCTGGAGGATCTCGTCGAGTTCCGCATGCTTATGATTCTCGAAATAAGGATTAGGCCTTGCTTCCAGCTTGACGGCGCATTTGCCTTCGTCAAGCTCATAAATGTCGTAGTACCTTGACTGCCCGAAGTGGTCGTCGTTCAATTTGAAGCCGTCGTTGGTCCCGATTGCGATTAACTTTCCCATCTCTCATCCTCCTGATCGTCTTCCTGCAAGGATGTATCTGTAAAAATCCTTCCCCCGATAGGAGTTCTTCTCGACGTTCGGATTCTTGCTAAGTCTCTTCAGAAGATCTCCGACCGATTCCTCATTGAACTCCGCCTCCACAAAACTCTTTATGTCTTTCTCCGACATCGGATGGCGCTTGATGATCTCGATCACTGCATCCAGCGCTTTTTTCTCAGAGGTAGTGAAGCTGCTCACTGGGAGGTTCTCGATACTCTCCGCCTTCAGAAGGGCGCGGGCATATCTAAGCGTCTCTTCTTCAGGTATTTCTACATTTTCTTCTGCCGGTGGCCTGGCAGGAACATTTATGTACACTCTTGCCGGGGCCAGCAGTTCGATCCTATTCTTCAGTTCTCCAAGAAATCTGTCACTGTCGTTGTAATTCTTTAAGAGCATTACTTCCAGCCAGATTTCACCCTTGAATTCCTTCGAAAACTCTAGCAAACCATTGTATACTCTTTTGTACCTTAGCTTTCCAAAGGGTCTGTTTATTTTTCTGAAGCTCTCCCCGTCAATGGCATCGAAGGTCGGCATCACAATGTCGAAATTCATTATCTCTTCTCTCAATGTTTTCTCATATAGAAGAGAGCCATTTGTGATTAGCACAAGCGGCTTGGCTGTCAGTTCTTTTAGTCCATTCACTATGGAATCCAAGGGCTTGTACAGAGTCGGTTCACCTTCTCCGACAACCGTCACAACATCGAACGACTCTTCACCATGAGCCTCTATAAACCTTCTTGCCTCGGATAGAATCTCCTCAGGCGGATAGAAGGTCCGCCTGGTATTGGTCATATTGGTCGTTCTTCCCAGCTGGCAGTAAATACACGAGTAATTGCATGTCTTGAACGGTATCGTACAGACCCCAAGCGATCTGCCAAGTCTTCTTGAAGGCACCACTCCGTATACATGACTCAGACGAATCACTTCCCTAACGATATTGTTTGGCTATCTTCCTCCCTGTCCTCCCATGCCCTTTCCCTGTCCGCCTCCGCGTCTGCCTCCCCCCATACCTCTTCCCTGTCCTCTTCCTAGCCCTCTTCCCTGTCCAGAACCGGTTCCACGGCCGATGCCGTATCCTCCTCCACCGGCTCTAAGAGAGGGATTTTCAGAGTTTGACCTTATTGCATTCACCGGACATGCACTGAAACAATCCCCGCATCTGGTGCAAAGCGCGTTGTTTATGTACGCCTTGCCCGCCTTCATTACTATTGCACCTTCCACCGGACAGGCTTTGATACACAGTCCGCATCCGGTGCACATATCTTCTCTTACCCAAGGCAATTTAAACATCTCCTTTTTTCATTATATATGTTTATTGCATATATATTATATCACTTCAAAACTCACTTCAAAACCCCCCTTTCACAAATTTCTGGAATACGCAGACGAACATCCCGAAAAGAAGGTGCTTCCAAAAACCGACCTAGTGAGACGACCACTTGCCAATAAGCTTTGCAGTATTCATTGGTTCCAAGTTCCATGTTGTGAGTTGCAAGAGAAAACCAGTTGCAAGCAAAAGAACCGCTGTGCGCTTAAAAGCGGAAAACCCGCTGGACGCTGTTTAGAGCCGTCCTTCGTTGCCCGTCCCAGATCGTGGACCCGTCCTTCGTAAAGATCATTCGTTGTGAGCGAGAATACGGACTGACTTGGTCAATAAGAACCGGTGTACGCTGTGAAGAGCCGTCCTTCGTAAAGATCTATCTTCCAGAGCGAAAATAGCGGATCTTTGGACGGTGAACCGTTAACTCTCTTGGGGTAGGTCAAGATCTTACGAACCTCCCAACAGGCAAGAAACTTCGTTGTCAGCTGCTGACTCAGAAGGTTGGTCAAGATCTTACGTACCTGCTACCCCATACCCCCAGCCTCGAAAGCTACGCTTTCCTGATCTTCCCAGCGGGTCCTTGCTCTATCCAGCGTTCAGCCCTCAGCGGTTCTTCTCAGCGGATCCTTGCTCTACCCAGCGCACAGCGATCAGCGGGTCTAAGGACAGAGCTACCTGTTTTGGAACTAGTTACTCTCCTGGTGTTCTAACTCGGAGAATGGAGAACGGTCAACCGCGTGCTGGTTTTTCTTGACTTTATCACTTGACCCCATAAAACAGAGAAGATAGC
>NZ_JWIM01000048.1:0-10432 GCF_002896535.1 Mesotoga sp. B105.6.4
CAAC
This sequence comes from Mesotoga sp. B105.6.4, assembly GCF_002896535.1. Classification (NCBI taxonomy): domain Bacteria; kingdom Thermotogati; phylum Thermotogota; class Thermotogae; order Kosmotogales; family Kosmotogaceae; genus Mesotoga; species Mesotoga sp. B105.6.4. Next base: position 5 of record NZ_JWIM01000048.1, read on the forward strand.
ACCCTTTCCTCGAAAATGCGGCATGACAAATGCGAGTTCTATATATCCAAGTAAATTATATGTCATCAAATCCTCGAAGACAGAGTAGATAAGTATCCCGACAGCTTTCTCATCTCGCCAACAGATGAGAATTCTGCCCCCTGAATCCAGAGTCTCATTCAACGCGAAGAACAGCTCGCTTGGAGTCATAAACAACTGGCTTCTCAACACTTCAGGAGAAGAAGAAATCTCGAAAAAAACACTTCTCAAGTCTTCGCGTATACCGCGCATTACCTCTAGCCTTCTTTCGGTAACATGGTGTGTTCTGCCGACACTAAAGCAAATCTGCTTCTCTTCAAACGAGGCAAATACTATTCCACCGACAAGAAAATCATCTCACACTAAAGCAAATCTTCTTCTCTTCAAACCCGTCGCTCTTGAGAAGGCGCCATCCTGCTCCAAGCCTGTATGTATTTGCTGTGACTGTCAAGTAAGAGGATCTCTTGAGTTCTTCTAAAGAAGCACTAAGCAGAAGCTTCCCTGCTCCTCTTCTCCTATATATGTCGCTCACAAACAGGTCATAGATGTGACCGGATCTTCCGAACGCGAGTCTTTCATCGATCTGGGGACCAAAATGTAAATGCCCTACGATTTCTTCGCCGCTCCTGAGAACTATCAAAGAGTCTCCTTTCTTGAGAAAGTCGGAGTATACTTCATCCATCGGTCTTAGATCCGGAAGTGAATACCTCCCGCTACTAGACTCGGGAATTGAGTAATACATTTTCTTCATGATCTCGAATTTCTCTTCTTCAGATGGTCTATCGATTAGTAGATTCTGCATTTTCGCCCGCCTATAGATAAGATAGATGTTCCCGTTTCTTACTCTCTCCTGTATGATTAAAGTAACTTAGCAAATGGAGGTGTAGTAATGAAGAAAGTGTTATTGATTTCTTTGCTCGTCGCGTTCGCTTTAGTTGCCTTTGCACAATCGGAATTCATGATCCCAATGAGTGCGAGCGACTTCAATCTGCGAGGACCGGTCAAGACAGTTAAGATAGTTTATCCAGAAGACGAGTTCTACATGGAAGAGGATTTTGCGTTTCCGTTTTACGAGATACTCTCTTTCGATAGATCGGGCAGACTTCTATCACAGATTTCTTCTGACAAAGAAGGGAACGAAATCAGTGCGATTCTGTTCAACTATGACGCAAGCGGAATGCTAGCTTCTATTGCCGGAAGAGAAAATGGAGTTGAAGAATCAGTTGAGCAAATAACAATCGAGAATGGAAGGATAGTGTCAATTATTGTAGAAGATGGAGAGGGAGAATCCACCCTCATAATGGAATACGACGAGTTTGGCAGGTTAATCGCTCAGAAGATATCTGGAATCAGCGAGGGCGAAGAAATCGAAATGACGATATCGATGGCTTATGATGAGAGAGGCAATCTTGTCGAAGAGGGATTTGGCATGATGGGAATGGATCTCAGCAGAACCTTCTACGAATACAATGAGAAGAATCAGAGGATAAAAGAATCAGAGTTCATGTACATGTTTGCGATGCCCGGAGAAGACGTAGAACCAATCGTGTCTACTCTTGAATACAACGAAATGGGCGATGTATCGATTAAGATCTCCGATAGCTACTGGGGAGATGAGAAGGAAGCGGTCGTGTACGAGTATGAATATGACTCAATGGGCAACTACATCTCTATGATAGCCTACTATGTCATGAACATTGCCGACCTTGAGACAGATGGTTGGAAAGAGATGGCGATGATAGAGCAGGAAGAAACAAGGGAGATTGAGTATTACTGATTAAAATGACAAATCGCAAGAGGGTGGAAACACCCTCTTTTTATTTTGAAGCAACTAATCTCATTTTCCTCGTTTGCTGCGACTTATTATAACCACTTTTGTTTTGATCTTACGACGATACATGAACTAGAATGGAGAAGCATAGAAGAGTAACTAATCAATAATCACCTCATGTCTCAGCTGAACGTTCATGATAATGTGTGAATAGACTTGGCTATTACAATACGAGTATGTTTATATTACTGTGTAATCGTTTACGCAAACGTTTACAGGAGGATTTAAGGTATAAATGAAGAGTAAGATAAGCATACGTGAAGTAGCGGAGAAGGCGGGAGTTTCGACGGCCACAGTCTCCAGAGTTCTCAACAAAAGTCTGTATGTAAGCCCTGAGCTTGAAGAGAAAGTCAATAGGGCCTCTCAGGAGCTTGGTTATGTCCCCAACAGACTTGCCAGAAGTCTCAGGATCGGTAGTAGCGGCATGATAGGCTTCCTTATCCCCGATATTGTGAATCCCTTCTTCTCCCAAATAGTAAAGGGAGCCGAAGATTATCTGCGCGTGAAGGGATATTTCATTTTTCTTGTCAGTTCATCAGGTGATCCTCTAAAGGAGGAAGAACTTCTAAAGGCACTGTATTCAAGGAATATCGAGGGAATTGGCGCAATACTCCTCGGAGAGCTTCCCGAGTCTATTAAGGCTATTTCATCTCACCTACCGATCGTGATTATCGATAACTATCAAGATTGGGAAGGGGTCTCTTATGTCTTTTCAGACAATTACGACGGAATGAGAAAGATGATGGATTATCTTATCAGAGCTGGTAACAAAAGCTTCGCTTTTTTAAGTGGTCCCGTAAATACCTTCTCCTCCAGAGAGAGGTTGAGGGCATTTGAAGATGCTATCTCAGAAGAAAATAGTGATTGCGAGATACATTTTGGAGACTATACCTTTGAGAGTGGTAGAGAGATGTTGAGAAGACTCAAGAGAATACCCAATGCCATAGTATGCGGCAACGATATGATAGCATTCGGAGCGATGATGGAGTTGGCTGAAATGAAATATGATGTGCCTAAAACCGTTTCGGTTACTGGATTTGATGACATACTCTTCTCAAGGATGACCAACCCAAGGTTGACAACCGTTCGGCAGGATGGATACGCTATGGGTAAGGCGGCCGGTGAGATGCTTCTGAGAAAGATCAGCGGTCAAAAGACTAACAGCAAGGTTCTTCTGAAGACCTCGCTTCAAATCAGGGAGAGTAGCAATGGATGATTTCATTCTCAAGATGGAGGGTATCTCCAAGAGCTTTCCTGGTGTAAAGGCGTTGGATAGCGTCAGTTTCGATCTGAAGAGAGGTGAGATTCTTGCTCTGATAGGCGAAAACGGTGCCGGCAAATCAACTCTCATGAAGATTCTGAGTGGTGTTTACAGACAGAATGAAGGGAAGATAATTCTCGAGGGCAATGAAGTGCGCTTTGAGAGTCCTTCAGATGCCATAGCGCATGGAATAGCAGTAATCTATCAGGAGTTGAATCTCAGCGAGGATCTAACTGTTGCAGAGAACATATATCTGGGAAGAGAGAGTAGCTCCTGGTGGAATCTTAATCGCAGGAAACTCAGAAGAAGAGCGGAGGATCTTCTGAGATCACTCAACTTTCCAGTGCCTGCGGGCACGACAGTTAAGAAACTCAATGTTTCCGAAAAACAGCTTGTCGAGATCGCTAGAGCCTTGGCTTCCGATGCAAAGATAATCGTTATGGATGAACCTACTGCAACAATAACAGAGCATGAAACGGCGATCCTTTTCAGACTTATGAGAGAGCTCAGAGAGAAGGGCGTGTCGATAGTCTTTATTTCTCACAGACTTGAAGAGGTCTTCGAAATAGCCGACAGGGTTACGATATTGAGAGATGGATCGTTCATATCTTCCGGTCCTACGGAAAGCTATACTGGCGATCGTTTGATAAAGGATATGGTAGGAAGAAGAATCGACGATATGTTCCCAAAAGAGAATCTTGTGACCGAAGAACCCGTTTTCATGGTTGATGGGCTTTCGGTATCTGGACATTTCGAAAATGTCTCTTTCGAAGTGAAAAGAGGCGAAATCTTCGGAATAGCGGGGCTTGTGGGTTCAGGTAAGGGAGCAGTTGCCCTTGCCATATACGGTGGCTTAAAGGCTAGTGCAAACAGGGCCGAGTTATCCAAAAGACCATATCCTATTCCCATAAGGCCGGACAGAGCACTGGCAAGAGGAGTTATTCTCATACCCGAAGATCGCAAGACACAGGGATTAGTAACGCCTTTGAGTATAACAAAAAACGTTGTGCTGCCAAATACGGAACTTGTAAGTAAGCTAGGTAGCATTAGCTGGGGAGCGAGTAAGAGACTTGCTGAAGCGATGATAAAGAGACTGACTATAAAGACACCTTCTCCAGATCAGAGGATTAATAACCTTTCTGGAGGGAATCAACAGAAGGTAGTTCTGGCAAAGGGACTCATTAAATCTCCTGAACTCGTAATCTTCGTTGAACCAACCAGGGGAATCGACGTTGGAGCAAAGGTTGAGGTCTACCGCTTGATGAATGAACTGGCGAATCAGGGTAAGGGAATCATCATGATATCTTCTGAGCTGCCAGAAGTAACCAGTATGAGCGACAGAGTGCTCGTAATGCACCGGGGTCGACAGGCAGCCATATTCGAAAGGAAGGATATTAATCAGCAGAACATCATTTCTGCGGCAATGGGAGAGCAAAGATGAAGAAAACCCTCAGCCTTTTGAGAAGGTTTCCGATCGTTGTCGGTTTTGTTGGAATTGTTCTTGTGTTCAGCTTTCTAAGCGATAGATTCTTTACCGTTTCGAATTTCATGAACGTTCTCAGACAGGTCTCTATAAACGGAATAATTGCATTTGGGATGACCTTTGTAATAATCTCTGGAGGGATAGACCTTTCAGTAGGTTCGATATTCGCTTTCTCAGCAGTAGTCGGGGCAAGTGTTATTAAGAACACTTCTCCTCTGCTTGGAATTCTGGCTGCGCTCGGAATAGGTGCTCTTATGGGTGCATTCAATGGAGTAATCATTGCCAAAATGAAACTTCAGCCCTTCATAGTAACTCTTGCCACTATGGCAATTGCCAGAAGTCTCACTCAGGCTTTCACTCAGGGAAGGCCTGTAACAGGTTTTCCGGCAGGTTTCAGGGAAATCGGGCGCGGAGAGATCTTCGGAATTCCTGTGCCTGTGTTAATAATGCTTGGAGTATTTGCTCTTGCCTGGTACCTTCTCTTCAATACGAAGCTGGGTCTATACACTTACTCTATAGGTGGAAATGAGCAAGCGACAAAGTTAAGTGGTGTAAAAGTAGATAGATATAAGATTGTTATTTACATTATAAGTGGGCTTCTTTCTGCACTGAGTGCGCTTATTTTGACAGCAAGACTAAATAGCGCCCAGCCCATATTTGGAGAGGGTTATGAGTTGGACGCCATTGCCGCAGTCGTTCTGGGAGGAACGAGTCTCTCCGGTGGAAAGGGGTCGATAGTCGGAACGGTTTTTGGCATCATGGTTCTTGGAATAATAAACAACGGTATGAATCTGGTAAATATCTCACCATTCTACCAGCAGGCAGTAAAGGGAGCCGTAATACTCCTGGCAGTTATGGCCGAAAGTAACAACGATTGAGCGATCTTACTAAAGGCCTTCAAGGCCTATTTTTGATAAGGAGGTACTGAAATGAAGAAACTACTTGTAATTACCTTTGTTCTGGTAGTAGCGTCAGCATTTCTCTTTGGAGCAACGTACAGAATTGGACTCTCTCTATCCACTCTCAACAATCCGTTCTTTGTAACACTTAGAGACGGAGCTCTTGAAGCAGCGGCCGGTCTAGGAATAGAAGTTATCGTATCCGATGGTCGCGATAACCCTGCAAAGCAGCTAAGCGATATCGAAGACTTCGTGCAACAGAAACTGAATCTAATAATCATTAACCCTACTGACAGCGATGCTATCGTCACTGCAGTAGAGGAAGCTAACAAGGCTGGGATTCCTGTAATAACGGTTGACAGAGGAGCTAATGGCGGAAAAGTAGTTGCGCATATTGCTTCGGATAATGTTGCGGGCGGCATAATGGCCGGTGAGTACGTTGCAATGCTACTCAATGGAAAGGGGAACGTAGTTGAACTTGAAGGAATCGTTGGAACATCGGCTGCGCGAGACCGTGGTCAGGGCTTTGGTGCAGCTATTTCAAAATACCCGGGCATCAAGATAGTTGCAAAACAGGTTGCAAACTTCAACAGAGCCGAAGGTCTTGTAGTAATAGAGAACATCCTTCAGGCGAATCCAAATATAGACGCTGTCTTTGCTCACAATGACGAGATGGCTCTTGGAGCAATCGAAGCCATAAAAGCCGCCGGTCTTCTAGACAAGATCAAAGTCGTAGGTTTCGATGCCATTGATGATGCCGTTGCGGCCGTAAATGCAGGCGAAATGGCTGCTACTGTTGCTCAGCAACCATTTGTTATGGGCCAACTTGCCGTTGTCAAAGCGTTCGAGTATCTGACTATCGGTACGATTTATATCCCCGTAGATCTCCAGTTGGTAACGCTGAAGTAATTAGGATTAAAAGGCCGGGGGGCGTGATCTCCCTCCGGCTTTTTTATGGAGGCCTTTATGATAGCAGTTATTGGAAGCAGTAACGTCGACATGGTAATAAACGTAGACAAATTCACTATGCCCGGCCAGACTCAGAAAGGTTTGGAACTTTCCTACTATCCAGGAGGCAAGGGCGCAAATCAGGCAGTAACGGCCAAATCGCTTGGTGGGGACGTATTCTTCCTGACCTGCCTGGGAAACGATGGAAATGCCCAGATGATGAAGAGAGAGCTTGAAGCTATTGATCTTGGGCACGGAATAAGACTTGTAGATTCTCCAAACGGAGTTGCATTGATAGAGGTTGCAAGATCAGGAGAAAACAGGATAATAGTATACCCGGGTGCAAACTCTCGGCTGTCTCCAGAGATTATCGACGATTCAAGAGAGAGTTTGCTAAAGGCCGACATTCTTCTGCTACAAAATGAAATCCCCTTCAAATCGTCTCTATACGCAGCAAAGCTCTTCTACAAAGCCGGAAAGACCGTTATCTTCGATCCTGCGCCATCAAGTAATATAGATAAATCGATTCTGCAATACGTAGATATTATTACCCCGAATGAAACGGAGATGGCTGAGCTTACGGGACCGTCACTCTGTATTGAAGAAGCCGCCGTGAAGCTTCTTGAAATGGGATGTGAGAATGTTCTGCTAAAGAGAGGAAAAAAAGGAGTTCTCTTCACAGGAAGGTCTAGAAGTCTAGTTGTTCCGACTTTCAGAGTAAAAGCTGTTGATTCAACCGCAGCTGGCGATGTCTTCAATGGCGCCTTCGCCTGCTCGCTTGACAGAGGACTGGATCTTCACTTTTCTCTCAAGTACGCCTGTGCAGCCGCGGCTTTATCTGTTACCAAAAGGGGAGCCCAGAGGTCAATTCCAAGAAGTGAGGATATTGAAAGTCTCCTTTTTGAATGAGGGTTCGAGAGTTATCGGTAGTCTTTTTGAAAGACCTGATTGCTTCTGAAATTCAAACAATCCTAGAAGTTTCTTCTCTGTTCAACTCTCTTCGAGATTAAGTTTCAGGCCGTTCGTCATTTTGACTGATGCTGATTTGATCTCGAAATAACCTTCAAGTGTTAGAATCAATATTAATCAAATTGCTATTACTCGAAGGGTTCTTTTGAGAGCTTGATTCGTTCCGCTTCTTATAGCGCTTATGGATACAGTATTTCTGTATACCCTTAGTGTGTCTCGAAAAGAGGGTCTCCAAAAGATTCAATAGTGGTACCATTGAATTGACTAAGAACCGGAAAAGAGGCCTAAACAGATGTTATCACAAGGGATGGAGAAAAAGGGAAGCATTTAAGGTACTGGATAACCTGTACAAGTTCATGGTAAAGGGAACTGTAAAGAAAGTAAGGGGAAGGAACAAAGAGTACGATGAAACAACGATATTGAAGTTGCTGGTACTGCTGACACTTGCAAAGAAATCGTATCGAAGAGCAAAGAGGTTTCTTGAAGGGAATGGCGAGTATGTCGAGTACCTAGGGCTGAAGACGATACCATCATTCCAGACCTTGTGTCGAAGAGCCAAACGGATACCTCTTCATGAAATAGTCCAGAAGATAACTAAACTCTTCACAGATCTGGAAGGGCTCGAAAGGAAAGAAGTTACGGTAGATTCGTTTCGTGAGCGGTCATGTAAAGGCTCTACAGCACAGAGAAGAAGGAAGAGAGGGAAGTATAAAGACCAGGGGGCCAGTTGGGCGAAGACGAACAAAGGCTGGCGTTATGGAAGAAAGGTGCATATATCTCTTAATCTGGTCAACAAGTTAATAATCGACTGGATCATTACTGGAGGATCGACACACGATTCGAAGGTGGCACCGAAGATAGCAGACACCTGTAAAGGATTTAAGTACATTCTTTCTGATAGCGCATATGATTCCAATCAGTTCTATGGCTATATATTCGAGAAGACCGGTTTGGTAACGGTTATTGACATAAACAGAAGAAGAGGTCTAGATACAGAAAAGCAGAAACAGCTCCGTTGACTGGCAACTGGACTGAAAAAGCTTCACTCAATGAGGTAGCAGCTAAGGGAAGAGATAGAGAGAACCAATTCAACACTTTAAGGTATCCTTGATTCAGAATTCATATAGTACATAAGAAATAGAGACTTTGACACAATTATCGGCCTTAAGATTCTCACTTACAATCTCGTGGTCATTTAATATCATCTTCACCATCGTTATTTGAGAAAGATTATGGATATCATTCAAGCTATTTGATTAGTGAGACACCCTATTTAGGTTTACTCTTCATAACAGAACAGAGTGAAAGCACAAAGAAGATAGCAAAATCAATTAGAAATTGACTATTCACTATTCGCTGTCTACACTTTCACTACGTTATTGTGTCTTTTTCCTCTCTGGGAATGGGTTTCATTCATTTCATGTCGGGGAACTTCTGTTGGAGAGGTTTCTCAGAGTAAAAGGCGCTGTAATTACCAGTGGGATTACACCATCACAGAATCTTTATGCAGAGGCCCGTGACGTTAGAAACCTTATGTCTGACGCATTCAAGGCCATTATGGGTTCTGACAGAGTACGTGACGTGAAGTATGTTGAAGGTGCGGCCGCTCCAAACTGGACTGCAGTTCAAGTTGCTATGAACGATCTATTGACCACTGAAAAAGTGGATTACATTACCCTCTATTTCATTGCACACGGAAACACTAATCTGATGAACCTCGGAGGAACAACTTTCAACGCGAGTCAGTTGAGAAGCTACATCCTTGAACATCCAAATGTGAAGTTCTGTATAATAATTGAATCATGCCATGCAGGAAGCTGGCTTGATGGTCTGAAATCCGGCGGAGTCACTCCAGCTAACATCGAGATTATTATCACTACAACTACCGCTGCCAAGAGTGCATATCCCGATTGGGATAGTGCAGGTGGCTCGTCGGATCACAACCCTGACGATATGTATGTTGAGTGGTCTGGAGACTTCCTGCAGAAATTGTCGTACTACACAAGTGATGCTCACTGGCCAGAAGTAACTACTTATGCCACTTCCAAATCGATTGACCAACTTCCGGCTCTATTCTACAAATGCTATACATCTATAAAGGGAGCATCTCCTTCTACTACCTCTTGGACTTTGACAGAGCGCTCAGTCGCAGGCTCCATTCAACAACCAATGATCTTCACTAAATGGGCTCCGTGATACTCTTTTGAATGCTCGTTTGAGAGCGGGCTCTGCCCGCTCTTCTCATGAAACTTCTGCAGCCCTTTTCAAAGGCTATAATTGAGTATGGATATCTTTCATATGATAAAACTTGAAAAGCGGGACGGCTATACCATACGACTTGGAGTCCTCAGGCGTGAAACTGACCTTCTCAGAATCGAGATAGAGTATTCCAGATCAGCTGCCGATTTCATAATAAGAAGCTCACTCTTCGATAGCGCAATTATAAGGGCATCGAAACTTATCAGAAACAGTGGATTCACAATGAAGAGTTTCCGCGAATACATTCGACAGGGTTGTCCCAGGCAGTTTCGAAGAGAGCTCTATCGTGTTCTGGACGACTTCGAAAGAGAAGAGGCTCTTCTGGCAAACAGAATATCGAGACTGAAGAATCGTCGTGACAGGGTGATTGTTCATATGGATCCTCGTTTTGCCTTTCACCCGGAAAGAGAAGATGAGAACAGAGTAGATCTAGAAGACATAGAAGCAATCTGCTCTCATCTTGAGAGGCAGATAGAACTCTTTAATGATGACGGATAAACGGAAAATGAAGGCTCCCTGTATATGAATGAGGATTCGTAAACCACACTCAGAAATACGTCTTCGCTCCATCGTTTTTTGCGATGAAAACGGGTTACATGATATTAGGGGTTTCGCAATATGTTTCTGGCAAAATAGAAATGGCTCCGGATCTTCTGCCTCATCGCCTTCTTTGCCTGTTCACTCACTGCAGGTGTGAAGCTGTAGAAGATCCTCCCATTTCTGTCTTTGCAGCTACGAACTCTGAAGGTGTATCCTAGAA